>JAIVHN010000203.1 GCA_020201015.1 Spirochaeta sp.
CCCTTGAAGCGCGCCACCGATGGGCGGCCGAACTTGTAGGTGAGTACCGACTGCTTGACTGTTCAGACGACCTGCGCGAGATTCTGGATTCCAAGCATAGTGGGAAAATACTGGAGACCATCACTTCTTTTGGAACAGCTATGCGTTCCGCAGTAGTTGTCTCACTTGGCGCCGACAAAGCCGCCCAAACCGTTCAAGCACTCCATAATTACGCGCACAGTAACCACTCTACCGAGCCGGAACGCATTTCCTTAGCAACAGAAATCGATGTTGTCTTAGAGCTCCTCCATAGCGGAATGCATCGCAGAATTTCAATTGTGAGGAACTACACTGAAGACATCTTCATTCACGGCATGCGAGATCCTCTTAATCAGGTCTGGATGAACCTCATCAAGAACGCGCTGCATGCTATGGAGTATCGTGGCACCTTGACGCTCACCATTGAGCGCGCGGTCACCCCCGGGGTTGTCTGTGTAGCTATTAGCGATACCGGCCATGGCATACCCGAGCATATTCGTTCGCATCTCTTTGAACCGTATGTCACGACAAAAGAGGACGGTGAAGGAATTGGCATTGGGCTTGACATCTGCAAGCAGATTATTGAGCGTCATGACGGCAGTATAGAGTTTGAAACACATGCGGACGGTACAACTTTTTCCGTTTATCTGCCGACTGTGGGCTCTGGCGACACTGGTGACACCGGCACTAGCAACGGCGGCACCGGCGCAATTGAAACTGAAAGGAACCACAAACCCAACGCACTAAGCTCGGCGCACCTCCTCACGCACAACTACGGAGACCTGACATGAGCCCCACACGCAACACGCCCGCGGCAATCCTATGCGTTGACGACGAGCCCATTATTCTTGTGGCCCTCAAGCAGGAACTACGTGCGCTCTTTGGAGACCGTTACATCTATGAGACAGCAAATAATGCGGCCGATGCGCTTGAGGCAATTGAGGAACTCCAGCAGGACAAAATCGAGGTGATTCTGATCATTTCCGACTGGCTCATGCCTGGTCAAAAAGGTGACGAGTTCCTCATTGAGGCCAGAACAATGTCCCCACAGGCTGGCGCGATTCTCATTACCGGTCAGGCAAATGAAGAGGCCGTAACGGAACTCAAGCAGAATCTAAAGGACGTAGCGGTCATCCGCAAACCATGGGGGCGCGAGGCACTCCGCGAGGCAGTAGTTTCCTGCCTCAACACGGAAGGCCCCACAGAGACGCAGCCTTAGTCTAACCCTGGAAATACATCGGCCAGACGGCCTCCCGAGCGCAATGCCTTGGAAGGCTCGTGCATGCTGCCGCTTGCATCACTCGTTCGATCCGCATCTACAATAATGCAGTCCACGTCATAGGTCGTGTGTGCAGTGTGCGCACTGTTGTTCTTGTCCTCCCACATCTGCTCGGAGTTACCGTGATCTGCGGTTACAATGAGCTTGCCTCCGCGTTTCAGAGTGGCCTCAACAAGGGCCTCGACACAGGCGTCTACCGCCTCACATGCCTTAATGGCTGCCTCAAGCTTGCCAGTATGGCCCACCATGTCGGCATTAGCAAAGTTCACCAGAATAAAGTCCTCGCAGTCCTCGGCAGCCAGCCGCCGCAGCACAATATCACGAACTTCGCTTGCACTCATGTCCGGTTTCAAGTCGTAGGTTGCCACCTTGGGCGACTGCGGCATCTCGCGCCCTTCTCCGGTAAAGGGTTCGTCACGATAGTCGTTAAAGAAGAAGGTAACGTGGGGAAACTTCTCTGTCTCGGCACAGCGGAACTGCGTAAGGCCCTGTGCACTGAGGTACTCACCACCAATATTGTCCATCTTCGGGGCCTTAGGGAATGCGACATTGACCATAGTGTTCAGCTCCGCCTCGTACCCGGTCATGGTCACCCAGTAAATGTCCAGTTTCTTGCCACGCTCAAAGCCTTTCTCACCGCTGTCGGGTGAGGGCTTCACCGCACCCATAAAGGGGTCCATGACAAATGCACGAATGATTTCGCGCGGACGGTCGCCCCGGTAGTTGTAGAAGATAGCGGTATCACCGTCTTCCATGCGGGTATCCTTCCAGTCACTCCCTACGTAACGGGGGGTCACAAACTCGTCACCGTTCTGGCTGTCGTTGTCCGGGTTGTCATAGTAATGCTGCATAGCCTCGGTTGCGGTTTCAAACACCGGCAAGGCCTGATCACGACCGGTGAGCATGTCGTAGGCCCGCTTCACGCGCTCCCAGCGAAAGTCGCGGTCCATAGCCCAGTAGCGCCCGGTAAGAGAAGCAACCTTACCCATGCCAATCTCGCCAAGTTTCGCCTCTATTTGACGCACAAACTCAATCCCGGTATAGGGCCCGGTATCGCGCCCGTCGGTAAACAGGTGCAGTGCCACCTTGCTATGCCCTTCTCGCTTGCATAACTCCACGCAGGCGTAGAGGTGAGTAAGCAGACCGTGCACCCCGGCATCGGAGGCGAGTCCCATTATGTGCACCCAGCCGTCGTTCTTCTTGGCCCGGCGCACACCGGCAAGCATCGACTCGTTTTGAAAGAACTCATTTTCACGAATGGCCTTGGTGATTCGCACCGACTCTTGGTACACCACCCGTCCGGCACCCAAGTTTTGATGTCCCACCTCGGAGTTACCCATGGTACCGTCAGGAAGTCCGACATCCTCGCCTGATGTATGGATGCGGGTCCAGGGATACTGCTTGAGCAAGCGGTCGTTGCACGGCGTGTTCGCCAACTTCACAGCGTTGTACTTGTCATGTTCGGCATTGGGATTGTTGCCCCAGCCGTCTCGTACCACCAGAATCACCGGCTTTGGTCTATTACTCATGTTTCCTCCAGCCCTCTTTATCATTTTATACGGGCACATTGCGCAGGTATATCGATATTTTCACAAATAATTGCACCCACAACTGATACTAATCAAGGAGGCAGCTTGGTGCAAGGGCAAGCTGTGCGGCCAGCCAGCAGTCAAGTCTCGGACGTCAGACACGTCTTCCGCGGCGGCTTCCGCCCAGGCCCAGAAAGCTGCTAAAATGAAGACTATGAGAACCTTTGATCCGACAGAGGCAGAACGCTGGCTCAACCAAACTCTTGAACTTTTCGAGGTGCAGAAGGAGCTCAACAAGGCAGGCGACGCGGCACAGCACCCAGAACTGAAACCGGAGGAACTCGAGAGTCGCTTCTGGCGACGCATGCGGGCCCGCAAGGATGCACAATGGAAGTATCGCAATGGAACTAAATGAAGCCTTACTTAGAGTAATTGATGCATGTAACGAGTCTGAGCTTCTGTACGGGCTTGCTGGCGGATTTGCCTTTGCACTGTACTGCGAACCGCGCGCAACCTATGACATCGACGTCATGATTTCCGGCGAGCTTAGCTCTATTGAAGCGGCTGTTCGCACACGGTTCTCGTCGGTGTACAGGAATACAGAAATCATGAGCTACCCATTGGTCGATGTACACAGACTGCTCTTAATTGACGGTGAGCAAGAGTTCATTTTAGATGTCCTTACGCCAAATACCCCCGAGTTGGCCGCCGCGTTCAACCTACAACTACATAGCGTCTCGTTCGCTGGGCGGGACACTACCGTGTTATCTCCTGAACTCTTGTGGCTGCTGAAGCATAGCTCGACACGCGCTCAAGATCGGCTTGATGCGGAACAACTCTATGCCGCACTCAATACGGAGATAGCAGCCTCACTGGCGCAACGGTTCGGATCCGATCATTGAACAAGCCTTTCATGAACGCGGCAGCCAGCTTGGAGGATCGTTGGCTGTTCTTTCGTGCCTTGCGAAACAATCTGGCACATGACTACCCGGAGTCTATCCAGCAGACAGGCCGGACGATAGTCCTTTGCTATCCCTCGCGCTATCATTTTGCCGACAGCAATGGGGTTTTAGAGCGATTTGTTTCTTATTTGCCTCTTTCGCTTTGACGAATAACCGTGTAAAATGTATTCTCGAACAGGGCTGAGGATAGTTCACAGCAGCTTCCCCCCAATTTCAATTACTAACCGGCAAAATGCAAAAGGAGTACGGGTTATGGCAAGTTTGGCAACGAAATACATGGGCCTCGAGCTTAAGAATCCTCTGATAGTTGGCGCAAGCAGCGTTACTGGACATATGGATTCAATTAAAAAAATTGAAGATTCCGGCGCGGGAGCGATGATCATCAAGTCGCTATTTGAAGAAGAGATACAACTTGAGCGGCACAAGCTCGACAAAGATCTGGAAATGTACGACGACTGGCACGCAGAAATGACAAACATCTTTCCTGAGCTTGAGCATTCCGGGCCAGATGAGCACCTGATGTGGACGCGCAAAGCGAAAGAGGCGGTATCTATTCCGGTTATCGCAAGCCTAAACGCAGTACAGCACGATACTTGGGTTGAATGGGCAGCAAAATTGGAAGAAACTGGAGTCGACGGCCTTGAGCTCAACTTCTTTGCAGTACCTACCGACCCAACCAAAAGCGCTAAAGAGATCGAGGAAGAACAGATTGCTGCACTCACCGCGGTTAAGAAAAAAGTTAAAATCCCGGTATCGGTTAAACTGAGCGCCTTTTACACCAGCCCACTGGAAATGGTGCACCGCATGGACAAAGTCGGTGTCGACGGGTTCGTGCTCTTTAACCGCATGTTTCATCCCAGTTTTGATGTAGAGAAGGAAACTGCCCGTTTTCCGTTTAATCTTTCTACTTCAAGTGATCACCGCATTGCATTGCGCTATGTTGGACTCTTGGCAGGTGAAATCAAGGGCAGCATCAGTGCCTCAAACGGTATCCACACGGCTGAAGACGCAATTGAAATGCTACTTGCCGGTGCCGACTCCTTCCAGGTTGTAAGTGCGCTTTACCGCAACTCAATAAAGCATGTGGGAACTATCGTAAGCGGAATTGAAAGCTGGATGGACAAAAAGGGCTACGCATCTCTGGACGACTTCCGCGGCAAGCTGAGTGTTAAAACATCCGGCGACAAGTGGAGCTACCGCCGAGCCCAGTACGTCAAAATGCTGCTGCGAGCAGATGACTACGTAACTCAGCCTAAGCTTATCTAGACTTGCATAGTTACCTGTTTTTATTCCACTATAAAGGCACCATGGTATTATCCATGGTGCCTGTTTTTTTGAGGAGCATTCGCCATTGATTGTCACCACCGAGGAGTTCGGTCGCACACGCGACGGGGATCCGGTTAAGCGCTTCCGCATTGAAAACTCACAAGGAACATCATTCAGTGTACTCAGCCTTGGCGCTATAATAAACTCTGTGCAACTGCGCCCCGAACCGGGCTCCTCACCGGTCGAGCTTACCCTTGGTTACAGCAGTGTCAAGGAATACGAGCAGAACGCACCAAACTTTGGTGCCACGGTAGGACGGGTTGCAAACCGAGTAGCTGGTGGCCGGTTTGAACTCCACGGAGAGCACTACCAGCTTGAATGCAACGCACCGGGTAATCACATACATGGTGGATATACCGGATTTGGACGCAGGATGTGGGATGCCGAACTGCAGGCGGCCTCATCAGAGGCAGGGGTTCGCCTTCGTCGTGTAAGTTTGGACGGCGAGGACCGTTATCCAGGCAATGTCGAGGTAGAACTTACGGTCACCCTCAATGAGTCCAATGAGCTGCGATTTGAGTATCGTGCGGTTACAGACAAAGCAACTCCTATTAACCTCACCAATCACTGTTACTGGAATCTCGCCGGAAGCGCCACGAAAGATATTCGTGATCACGAGGTGAAATTGTTCTGCGATACATATTTGCCGGTCAATGAACGCCAGATTCCAACCGGTGAGCTACGGTCGGTAAAGGGCACTGCATTCGACTTGACCTCTTCTTGCCGGATTTGGGAGCGGATGGATGCATTGGGCGGCGGTATTGACCATTGTTTTCAGGTGCGCGGTGAGGCAGGTGTGCTAAGACCTGCAGCTCAGGTAGTAGATCGGTCAAGCGGACGGCGGATGGAGGTGGAAACCACAACTGCAGGGCTGCAGCTCTATACCGGAAACTTACTTGAGGGCGAGCTGGAGCGCGGCAGCGCTGGCAATGCGCGGGTACTTCCCGCGCACGCCGCGCTTTGCCTTGAAACGCAAAGCTTTCCCGACGCGGTTAACCAACCCAAGTTTCCCAGCATCATTCTTGAGCCGGGATCCGAGTACCGCCAAACCACCGTCCACCGCTTTCGCTAGGGACTTATTCGTTCACAACCTCGTACTCAGCATCCTCTACGCCGGACTCATATCCGCCTGAGGCGCCGTTGGTGCTACCGTTGTGGCCGCCGTTGTAACTACCGTTACCATTCCCGTTTGAGGGGCCGTCGCCGGAGCCAGGGGCAGGACCGGAGCCCGCAGAATCAGCGTAGACCGCAGCACCAAGTGCCTGTGCGGCTTGTTGTAACTCTTGAATTGCCGCCTCGGCAGCATCGGCATCCTGCTTCTCAACGGCACTGCGTACCGTCGCAATGGCAGTCTCAATCTTGGCGCGCTCATCTTCGGAAATCTTGGCTCCATGCTCGGACAGGGTCTTTTCTGTCTGATAGGCCAAGTTGTCGGCCTCGTTGAGCGTCTCTATACGCTTGCGGGTTTCTTTGTCCTCACCCGCGTTCATCTCGGCCTCTTGGACCATGCGCTCAATTTCCTTTTCGTCGAGCCCCGATGAGGCCTCAATGCGGATCCTCTGCTCCTTGCCGGTCCCAAGGTCCTTGGCAGACACATGAACAATGCCGTTAGCATCAATATCGAACGCAACCTCAATTTGCGGAACGCCACGTGGCGCCGGTGGAATTCCCACCAGCTCAAAGCGGCCAAGGCTCCGGTTGTGGGCAGCCATCTCACGCTCACCCTGCAACACATGAATGCTGACCGCATTCTGGTTGTCCTCTGCGGTGCTAAAGACCTGGCTCTTGCGAGTTGGAATGGTGGTATTACGTTCAATAAGCCTTGTCGACACACTACCCAGGGTCTCAATTCCCAGTGAAAGCGGTGTCACGTCAAGCAACAGTACATCGTTTACCTCTCCGCTTAGCACACCGGCCTGTATCGCAGCACCAACCGCTACAACCTCATCCGGATTCACACCCTTATGCGGATCCTTGCCGAAAATCTCCTTAACCAGCTTCTGCACAGCCGGAATCCGGGTTGAGCCACCAACCAGAATTACCTGGTCTATGTCAGCAGCCTTGAGTTCGGCGTCCGCCATTGCCTTTTTACATGGCTCAGCTGTACGCTGCACAAGATCATCTACCAGCTGTTCAAACTTGCTGCGGCTAAGATTGTAGTTCAAGTGCTTGGGGCCGGAGGCGTCCGCTGTAATAAAAGGCAGATTGATGTCGGTACTCTGCGAACTTGAAAGTTCTTTCTTAGCAGTCTCGGCAGCTTCTTTGAGCCGTTGCAGCGCCATGCGATCGGCGGAGAGATCTACACCGTAGTCGTTTTTAAAGCTGGTAACCAACCAGTCAATGATGCGTTGATCAAAGTTATCGCCACCAAGGTGTGTGTCGCCGTTGGTACTCTTGACCTCAAATACGTTGTCGCCAACCTCAAGTATGGATATGTCAAAGGTTCCACCACCAAGGTCGTACACTGCTATCTTCTCTTCGCCAGACTTCTTCTCAAAGCCGTATGCCAATGCGGCGGCGGTCGGCTCGTTCACAATACGCTTGACCTCAAGACCTGCTATCCGGCCCGCATCCTTAGTTGCCTGGCGTTGAGAGTCGTTGAAATAGGCCGGAACCGTAATTACTGCCGAGTCAACTTCCTGACCAAGGTAGTCCTCTGCGGTCTGCTTCATTTTCTGCAACACTGCAGCAGATATCTCCGGTGCGCTTAGCTTCTTGTCGCCAGTGTTGACTTGAATACCGCCGTTCTCGCCTTTGAGCACCTCGAATGAGACCATCCCAATTTCTTGTTCAACCTCTTCGTAGCTGCGTCCCATAAAGCGCTTAATTGATGCCACTGTGTTCAACGGATTAGTCACCATTTGATTGCGAGCCGGTTGCCCTACAAGTCGCTCACCTTTGGAGGTATACCCAACAACCGACGGTGTAGTCCGTTGTCCTTCACTATTCTGTATTACAACCGGTTCCCCATGTTCCATGACCGCAACACAAGAATTGGTTGTTCCCAAGTCTATTCCTATTGTCCTTTTCGCTGTACTCATATGTTATTCCTCCCGAAATCGTCATTGTAGGTCTTTTGCAAAAGTGGGGGCCAGGGCCCCCACAAGGAAAGATGTGATATGTGATCGCCTCAACGGCGTGTCATGCGCACTGCACCATGCGTGGCGGGCTATACCCCTCGTCTTACGCCGTTGGTCACGTAGCGCGGGCCGCTAACCGTTAATCTGAATCTTGCGTGGCTTGTGCGATTCCTTAAGATTCAGCGTCACCGTCAGCACACCCTGCTCCATGGCAGCCTCAACCTGATCGCGATCTACGGTGTCTTCAAGTGTGAAACTTTGGAAGTAGTCGCCGAAGGGGCGTTCGCGAAGTACAAACCGCACATCACCTTCCTCGGTATGCCGCTTACCCTGAACAATAAGCTGATCATTCTCAATTTTAAGCTCCACGTTCTCTTTGGTGACTCCCGGCATTTCAAGCTTAAGCACTACCTTGCCTTCTTCTTTAACAATATTCCCGACCGGACGAACCGTTCGTACATTCTCAAGAGTTCGGCTTTTTTCAAGTATATTCTGTTGCATGGTCGTTCCCTCCTCGCTTTTTCGTTCTTTCGTTTCTCTTCCGTTACTCACGGCTACGCTACTGCACGGTAATCACGCGGGACTTTTCTTCCTCGCGCTTTGGAACCGTTATTACCAGCACACCATCCAGGAGCCGTGCTTCAATTTTGTCAATTGCCGCCCAACTTGGTAATGCAATGCTGCGGCGGAACTCGCGATCCCGAACCTTCCCGCTCACCGAAAGAACGCCGGAACTCGACTCAAGGTTGATATCCTCTCGTGCAGTACCGGGTAGGTCTAAACGTACCTCGTACATTTCGCCTTTCTCTACAATGTCCATAGCCGGGCCATGTGCAATTGGAGCGCTGCCCCCTGTGCGCGCATGTGCGTCCCAGCCCATTGCTCGCTCCATTGCCTCAGCCGCTCGTTCCATGTTCCGTATTGTTAGTGCCGTCATATCTGTATCCTCCTCGTTCTGGCTTTCTTGTCTTTTACACTACTTCTATTGCAATCCCTGTGCCAAGTATTTTTATATTAGATAAGTGTATATACTATAACTATTTATTACGCGACAGTAGCAACCGTACTGAGCACCCAGCAGCACCTCCAATGAGTCATTACGACACATATAAGGGAAGACACTGAGACGGACGGCCAAAATGAGCCATTCATATCCACCGTATACACGGACTCCTGGCTCAGTATGTATCAATTTGATACAGCAACTTGGTACAGACGACCTGCCGGAAACCTGCTAAACTA
>JAIVHN010000156.1 GCA_020201015.1 Spirochaeta sp.
CATGCCCAGGGCCAGTTCGGTTACAAACTCCAAGTCGGCCATCATGTCGTGGTTCAGAATACCCAACAGCGAGGGGCCAAAAAGCACGCCAAGTAGCATGAATCCCATGAGGGCGGGAAGGCGGATCATCCTCGTTAAGCGTCCGGCAAATACGCCAAAGAAGAGAACAAGACCCAGCACTATGAGTATGGGCAAGGCGTCGGGGCTCGAATTCAGGTTCAAAAAATCCATATCTTCAGTAACTTATGCCTTTAAAAGTCCAGTGCTCCATCCGCGTACAGCAGCTGCTGAGCGGTAATAAGAACACCGGAGTTGCCTTTCTTTGTGTAGGCAAGCTGGTGAATTTGGCGCGCGAGGTCGTTCATAATATTCTTGTCTATTACTGCATAAATGAGTTTGACTGTCCGATCTGTTTGTTCACTCCACATGGCGGCAAAGAGCGGCATGCGGTAGAGGTAGCTTCCGGCGTTCTTTAATTCTTGCACCGCGATACTACCCTCAACTCGTGAGCTAAGCAGCTCAAGAATAGGCTCAAAGATTGCTTCACGCTGAACAAAAACCTGCAGCAAACACTGCTCTTCTTCCTTCTGTTCCGGCTCGACAACCAGAAACTCCTGGACTATTCGGTTGAGTTCTTGCGGCTGCTGCGCCGACAGGATTTGTTCACGATTCTCCGGAACCCGTACAGTGCGGGAGATCTCGGAGAGGAGTTTAATATGCTGATTTCGTTGATCAGAAGGGCCAATGATGAAGAAGAAAATTCGCACAGCCTCGGAGTCGGCCGCACCGTACTCAATACCATGTGTTGTTGTGATCACGCCAAGCACGAACTCGTCAATGCCGTCAATGAAACAATGTGGAATTGCTACTCCATGTCCAATTGCCGTTGAGGTGAGCTTTTCGCGTTCATGAAGCAGGCGTAAGATTTCTTTCGTTTTTTTACGGGCTAAAGCAGGGCTCGATATTGCCGTACGCGCAACAAGATCTAAGATATCGTCCTTACTCGAAAGGTCTGTTTGGGTGATACATAAGGGTTCTTGACCGGCTTTCATTGTACGTTACTCCCGATGCTTTGAAAATAAAGCATCTGAAAACTCTTGTCCAGCGCGCTGCACGGGAAGTTCAATATCACGTGATTTTGCTGCTAAGGCAATACATACGGAAGAATGCAGTTCTGACAAAACAGGAGCAAATTCCTGATTTGCCTTGACAAATCGGGAATCGGTGTCATGATTGGTGCATGGAACGGGCGCTTACTCAGCTCATTCAGCGTGACCTCGGAAACAAGATCGTAATTCTGACCGGCCCGCGCCAGACCGGAAAGACCTGGTTGGCAACTCATATAGGCCTCAAGACAGACTACCTGAACTATGACGACCCGGAGCACCGTGGAATTATCCGGGAGAAGGCATGGGATCGGCGAGCCCAGTTGGTTGTTTTGGATGAGCTTCACAAGATGCCGAACTGGACATCTTTCCTGAAAGGGATTTACGACGTTGAGGGACTCTCCCCACCGTTGTTGGTCACCGGAAGTGCTCGGCTTGATATGTACCGTCGTACCGGCGACAGCATGGCGGGAAGGTTTTTCCGTTACCGCTTGCACCCCTTTGATGTGCAGGAACTATCCGGCCGTATGTCTGCCGAGGATACGCTGAATCGCATTCTCACTGTGGGCGGCTTTCCGGAACCGTTCTTAGCCAACGACGCGGAGTACTACCGTCGCTGGAGAAGGAGCCATCTTGAGGCAATTTTGCGTCGGGATCTACTGGACTTGACTACGGTAACGGATCTGCACTCGGTGGAACTATTGGTGGAGATGCTCAAAGAACGAGTTGGAATCCCGGTTTCGTATGCGTCGCTGTCGCGGGATGTCGCGAAGGACCCCAAGACGGTCAAGCGCTGGTTGGAGCTCTTGACCGAGCTATACGTCATATTCCCGGTGCGCCCGTGGCACAGGAATGTTGCTCGGTCGCTGAGCAAAGAACCTAAGTACTACTTTTATGATACTGCCCAGGTTACGGATGAGAGAGGCGCCCGACTTGAAAATGCGGTGGCTTGTTCCCTGCTGAAATCCATTCACAACGCGGAGGATCGGGATGGGTATAGGCGGAGTTTGCAGTTTGTTCGAACACGAGACGGCCGAGAAATAGACTTTGTTGTGACCAAAGAGGGCGCTCCGACTCACCTTTTGGAAGTTAAGGATACGGACGAGACTCTATCGCGGAGCTTTCC
>JAIVHN010000204.1 GCA_020201015.1 Spirochaeta sp.
CAAGCGTTTCTCCCGGGATAGGCTGCGTTCCCCCCGACGCAGAACGATACACTCCTGCATCACGGTGAGAGCCCACACGAGGCGTCGCAGGCTGAGGAGCGAGCTTTGCTGTCGACTCGCCGGAAATGAAGCTGATATACTCGGTATACATTCCCGGGGTGGGTCGGCGACTGTGCGAGCCCGGATACTCACGATACAGTGTCTCTACGCCAGCAGCACGAACACGCGCATGAGTGCGGTTAATGCCTTGGTAACGGACAGCCGCCTCTTGACTCCCTATTACAAAGGCTCCGCGGAAACCACGCTGCTGCATGAGCTCAAGCGCATCTGGCGCAATTGGATAACTTGTGCGAGTGCCCGAGATAACGGCGCCCGCTATAAGTTCAGGATTACGGGCGGAAAGTGCCCAACTGAGATCACCGCCAAGTGAGTAACCTCCAACATAAACGCGCTGTCTATCAGCCGGGTACTCGGCAAAAACTCGTTCAAGATCAAGCCGCAACCGTTCCTCATACCATCGCACGAACGCAATGAAGTCCGGCAGATAGTCCTCAGACCGCGGACGCCCCGCCGGAAAAACCAGAATAAAACTCTCCTGAATTGTTGGATCCAAACCGATCCGCGGCGCGAAGAGCTCGGCCGTCCCTAAAGTCGGCGGCAGTACCACGAAGACCGGGTAGCTACGCCCCTGCTGCAGATTCTGGGGCATAACTATGCGAGCCTCTTTGTCAAAAAAGGCTGGCCGAACCTGCGCAGAGTACGCTACAGATGCCGCCAAAAACAACACAACAACCGCCACCGGCAGTCTGGCCTGGCGAGTGGGAAAGACATGTCTTGACGCCCCACCATGATCGTGGAAGACTAACGCTAATGCAGACACAAACATCCCCTATGACCGAACAGTTCGCTTTTCCCCCAGGTACCACCGACAGCCATTTTCACCTTCTTGAAATAGAACGGCACGGTATAGAACCGGAACCTCTCTTGAAAGATCTAGCCGAGCACGATTTTGGTTTCGGCTTAGACATCGCAATAAACGAAAAAGACTTTACTCGTAGAGTTGCACTCTCCGAGCCACACTCTGCATTGTATCTCAGCGCTGGCATACATCCAGCTGCATCAGCGTCTCCAGACTTAGACGTATCGGAAGCCATCACCGTCCTACGCGAGCAATTCAAACAGCCAAAAGTTCGAGCAGCCGGTGAGATGGGCATTGATCTGTTTCGAAACTATGCGCCAATTGAGCAACAACGAGATCTGTTTACCGCACAGCTACTGTTAGCATCGGAACACCGACTGCCCGTCGTTATTCATAATCGTGACGCCGACCTTGAAGTTCTCACAGTGCTCCAAGAGAACCCACCTGCCGCTGGCGGAATTATGCATTGTTTTTCCTCGGATTCTCATTTTGCACATTCCTGCATCGAGTTGGGAATGTACATTTCTTTTGCTGGCAACCTGAGCTTTCGTAAAGCAGAATCTCTACGCAATGTTGTATCGGAGTTACCTCAAGATCGCATTTTAGTGGAAACCGACGCCCCGTATCTCACCCCTCACCCATTCCGGGGAAAAACTAACCACCCGGGCTACATTGGGCTTACGCTGGCGGTACTGGCTGAGCTGTTGCACTTGTCACCGCAGGCAACCGCCGACCTTACGTCCGGCAACTTACGCCGTTTGTTGCAGTTGGCCTGAGTAAGGCGCACGAATAGTCGAGGGTCGAGTTTACCCGCTTCGCTGGGCCAACAAAAAGCCCTCACCCGTTCCCGGGCGAGGGCCTATGTTACATGGTCAATGAGTAGAATCTTTGCAGGTAACGTTACCTACCAGCCATCCACCATGTCGTCCGGATCACGCGCTTCCTCGGAAAAGAGGTCGGTCACCGCACGCAGGTCATCTAAGTATACATAGTACTGCCCATAGGTCTGCATCTGATCAAGCTCGATTAAAAATCCGAGAACTTGTAGCCCCGACCTGTCTGAGTAGAAACTATCCTGTTGGACAATAGTAGGTGGAATAGCGACCGTCATCTGGCGCCATCCGGAGAAATTCATCGTACCGAAGGGTAGGATGTTTCTGTTTCCAAAGTAATCCTCTACTACCAAGCTCATGCGATGTTGGCGGTTACGACCAACTACCCATACCGATAGAGTTTTTACAATACCCGGAACGGCAAGCGGCCGTGAGGCTTGTACAAAGATGGTACTTGAACCGCGGCGGAAGAACTCAGCCTTCACACCAAGTACATACTCATCTCCTTCCTCAATGCCTAACTCAGTCTCAGCCTCGATGGGTTCCTTGTCTATTGGCGCACCGGCAAGTCTGCGATAGGTGAGAACGCCAGTATCCAGTGACATATTTACATTCCAAAAAGCCGGATCTTCAAATCGAGTTACCGATACTTCTTGCAACCGTTGCTGCGCGGAGTCGACACCGAGCTGAGAGGGATCAACTTCTTCCTGCTGAGCCCAAACGGCTCCTGACACAAGCAAGATCATTACTACGAACAGGGTGTTTCGCAGATGTTTCACTACAGTCCCCCTTCTTGATTCCACAGTTCGCGGATGCTCTCAGGATCACTGAGGAGTTCACCGTCGAACGGTGCATCGAAAACATCGGTGAACACCTTGAGCTCGTCAAGATACACGTAAAAGTTATCTACCTTTTCGTTCGGACGAGTCCATAAGACGAACTTCACAAGTTCTAACCCGCTTGGGCCCGGAACATGCCGGGTGGTCTGAGGTATCCATGTTGGTACCTGTGCCCGAAGGTTTCTCCACCCAAGGAAGTTGAGGTCCCCTACCCGTAAGGTGTGCACCATCCCTCTGTGATCTCGAAGCACTACTTCAAGATAATAATCATGATTCGAACCCCAAACCCATAGGTTAAGGTTTTCAACGAGGCCGGGAATACGCATACCGGTGCGTTCCAAGTTCTCCTCGACCGATCCCGGGATGATACGCGGCACTAATTCGCCGTCGTCACCCGTTTGCGCCGGAAGAATCTCAAGATAATTGTATCCGCGACGGTTGAACTGGGAATGAATACCAAAGGAGCGAAGCTCCATCCCTTCCGGTTCACGTCGATACAAAGCGTCCGGCCACGTTCTCACGTGCTGGTAGCTCGGAAAATCCTCTCGAATGAACTTACTTGCCCTTACCATCCACGGGCTGCCGTCCGGGTCATCGAAATCCTCCAGCGTAATCGTTTGATACGCGCTGGGGCGTTGTTGAGCCCAAACAGCGGAAGTAAGTAGCATTCCGAGCACAACCACACACACAATGAGCAGGCTGCTTCTCTTCATTACTCTACTCCTTAACTAATTGAGAGACTGGTGAGCAGCTGCAGGCCCACATCACGGTGAATTATATTTCTCCCCTATCCCTTTGTCAAACATCCCTTGACAAAAGCACCAACATTGACGGCATTTGTTTCGATATTTGCACTCAGGAACTATCCCTTTTGTAATTTTCGGAATCCGGAAGGTGAAACTACAGTATCCCTTTGGGCAATCATCACGAACGTGACCAAAATCACGGACCGCTGGGCAGAGATACCGTACCTAAAACTGCTGGCACGTCCGGCTCTCCTCGAACCGCGGCCCGCAGAAGCCCGCAGAATGGTAGCTCAATACTATACATTACGTGCTCGTATGCAAAGCCGCTTCCTTCGAAAACCGAGGGCAACGCATGCTCCCGGCTCAACTGCAGCGCAGCCGCCCCCGATGAGCCAAGCGCGAACACCGCTAATGTGTTAGGTGTCTTCCACTCATCGATGTCCCGGCGTATTCTCTCTTGATTGGGCTCTGTAGAATACCATAGTTCCTTTATCCCAACTTTGTCTTCTAATGCCGAGCCAAGCGCTGCCGCACCACTCCGATTTTCCGGCGTATCAAGAGCAAGAAACAGAATTGAATCTATACTATTGTCAGGATCGGCGGCGGACCTCTCCGCCACGAGCGCTCCAAGCTCCCGATATGCAGGTAATCGGTCAAACTCAACGCCACGCAGCCCTTCCGGTAGCTTATCTGCACCAACGCCCAACACTACGACGTCTCCTTGAAACAAATCTTCACTCAACTCAGCAAGAAGTTCAGCCTCTCGCAGCAACACCGGGGTTACAAAGGCAACGTGGTAATCCTTGCCGGACGCCAACACAGACCGCATCTGGTCGAACAATGTCCCTGCGTCTTCAGTTGGTTGCAGATGAACAAGGTCGAGCTTGAGACCCTCTGATGAGGCGGCTCGTCGCCAATCGGCTAACTCGGCATCCGAAAGAACACCGGCCAGATACGGATCAATCAGCACAACACCCTGTGGCCTTGACGAACAACCTGATAGCGCAACTACACACAGGGCGAGAAATATGCTTCTGGCCAGCATGGGCCCGAGTACCAAGCGCAGTCGCAACACGTGCAGTTGTATGAGATGCTTCACAATCACCGCACCCCTCAAGAATTAACGCCGCGTGGGTAAACTCTGTTTCCCCAGGTACACCAGAATAAGCCCTGCACCTACCGTTGCTGCGCAAGCAAGAAGCACGGCTGGAATTTGAAAACTCAAGTAATACAGGGTCGGTATCCAGGAAAGAAGAGCCAGCAATCCAAAACCGACCACAATTGCAATGTACCGGATACTGTATTGCTCACGAAGTGCAAGCAGGAACAGGAGAGGAAAACTTACCAAAAGTGTGATTCGAATCAGAGGAAAGACAAAAAGCACCGCAGAATCGAAATGCTGAAGGTAACGAACAACCTCGAATAAGTTAAGCAAGCTTAGATATCCGGTGAGGAACGAGGTTAGCGTACTCAGTGAGGCAGCAAGGTCAATCTCAAAAGCTTGGCGCTCCAGCAAAACGATACCAAGAGCCGCAACAAGAAGCGGCGCCAGCACCTCGCCAACGCCATACACAAGATAGAGACTTCCTACGCTATAACCGGCATCGATAAGAACCCGTACAATTGCAAGGACACCAATTGCCGGGAAGGCCCAGAGCGCGCCACGAATCATCGCCAGTAGTGTAAACTGCCGAGGCTGGTCACTCTGACCAAAAATTCCGAGAACAAAAAAATATGAGAGCGGTATTGAAACCAACAAAAACAGCATCATACGCGTTGGAGTGGAAGCTATCACGAAGCATGAACCACAATCAAGCGGTGCAGTATTGACAGTCTAGTATCCGCAAGACTAGGATGCGGTTCATGAGTTCGGAATCCAGTCCCGTAGCCGAGTCGCTTGGCATAGTACAGGAACACACCTACACATTTGGTCCCCCAAGTGAGCCGATCATTTTAGAGAATGGTCGTGCGTTTGGGCCAATAGATGTACGGTATGAAACGTACGGCAGTCTCAATGCCGAATGCACCAACGCCATCTTGATTCTTCATGCATTTACCGGTGACGCCCACGCCGCCGGATTCCACACACCGGAAAGCAAACATGCGGGCTGGTGGAACGACATGATCGGCCCAGGAAAGCCGTTCGACACTAACAAGTACTTTGTGATTTGCTCTAACGTTTTGGGTGGATGCCGAGGGACAACCGGCCCCGCCTCCTTAGATCCGCACACAGGAACACCCTACGCGTTATCCTTTCCGGTTATCACCATTCGCGACATGGTTAATGTGCAGAAACGCCTCATTGATCATTTGGGTATTGCACGGCTTTTAGCGGTTGCCGGTGGTTCCATGGGCGGCATGCAAGCCCTTGAATGGAGCGTCGCGTATCCGGAAATGGTGGCTTCGAGCATCGTGCTCGCCTCAACTGCCCGGCTCACGGCTCAAGGCATTGCATTTAACGCGGTCGGACGGAATGCAATTATGTCGGATCCTCATTTCCAATCCGGCAACTACTACTCATATCAGTTGCCCGCTCAGGGCCTCTCGATTGCACGCATGGTGGGACACATAACGTATCTTTCAGACGAGTCGATGGGTATGAAGTTTGGACGCAAACTTCAGGAACGAGCAGCATACGGTTTTGACTTTGCCGACCAATTTCAGGTGGAGAGTTACTTAGAGTACCAAGGTGACAAGTTCGTTGACCGCTTTGACGCGAACTCATACATCTATCTTTCGAAGGCTATGGATTACTATGACCTTGGCGAACGGTACGGCGGGCTTGAACGCGCAGCGGCCCGGATTGCTGGCAAGGTGCTGGTGATTTCATTTACATCCGATTGGCTGTACCCACCCTATCAAGCAAAAGAGATTGTCTTTGCACTGATGAAAGCAGAGAAAGACGTTTCGTACACCGAACTCAACAGCCCATATGGGCATGACTCTTTTTTGTTGGAAACCAAGCGTCAAGGGCGTCTTATCTCCTCGTTTTTAGGATCTGTGTATGAGTATGACTGATCAACAACTGCAACCGGAGCAACGTGTTCACATAAGCTATGAACGCATTATTGAGCTGGTAGAGTTCGGAAGTAATGTTCTTGACCTTGGGTGCGGGGATGGCGAACTTTTGGTGCGCCTCATGCGTGAGAAACAGATCCGGGGTCGTGGGGTCGATATTGAAGAATCTATGATTCTCCAGTGTATTAGCAAGGGACTCTCGGTTTTTCAGGGCAACCTTGAGGAGGGGCTCAGGGACTATCCGACCGGGAGCTACGACTACGTAATCCTTAATCATACCCTGCAGATGATCCATGATCCGGCAATGTTAATTCAAGAGATGGTCCGAGTCGGCCGGTATGCGGTGGTGAACTTCCCCAACTTCGCACATATCCTTAACCGCGTTCAGTTGGCGCTTGGTGGCCGAATGCCGGTTAACAGAAACATTCCCTACGAATGGTACAATACTCCGAATATTCATTTTTGTACGCGTAAGGACTTTGTGGAACTCTGCTCGACGCTCGATCTCGAGATAGTACGTAGCATCGACATGACCCGTCGTCACGTGGCTCCTCCATTTTTGCACAACTGGCTCTCGACCGAAACGTGTTTCGTCCTCAAAAACACCCCTCGGAAGTGAGGTTCTCCAGCTCCAGTCGACTACGAACGAGCCAAAGGTGCTTTTCCTGATCGGCCGCAAGCCGCCTGAAGATATCACGATGCTCCGTACTCAGAATGACTTGAACCAAGGTCTCATAAAATGATTGGAGCATGGCCTCAAAATGCAGGATCATGCACAGAAAATCACGGTACTCCATAGCTGCGTCAAAGCTACGCTCAACCACGTACTCACTCATATCCAGAGCCTTCACGCGAGCTTCATCTACATCAACATCCCCAACACGCTCATCTAAGAATCGAACGAGAACCTTTGTGTGCGTCTCTATTCCTGTACGAAGAGCCCGCAACAGTTGCATAAGTCCGAAATGATCGGTAATCTCGGAATAGATCTCGTACACTTCGGCATTTTGTTCTTCGAGTTGTTTGGCGGTTTCGACGAGCTTTAAGAAATCGGACATGATACCTCCTACCATGTTTGGGAGGGACGTTGGTCGCGGAGCCGTTTGACTCTTTTTATGTCGAGTGCTATGGTATACGATCTATACAGGATTTTGCAAGGTGACACTAAGGAGGCACATTGGCCGCTAAGGAACTGCGAATCAATCAGATGATCCGCGTACGAGAAGTTAGGCTCATCGGAGACGACGGTGATCAACAGGGCATTCTCCCAACCGCTGAGGCGTTAAAGATGGCGGAAGAGCAAGGTTTAGACTTGGTCGAGGTAGCTCCCAACTCAAGCCCTCCTGTTTGTAAAATCATCGACTATGGGAAATACAAGTTCGAACTTGAGAAAAAGAACCGCGAGGTAAAGCGCAAACAGAAGCTTGTTAAGCTCAAAGAAATCCGCATGCAACCCAAGATCGAGGATCACGATCTGCAGTTCAAGACCAAACACATCAAGGACTTTCTTGATGAAGGAAATAAGGTTAAGGTGACAATTCGGTTCCGAGGACGCGAGCTTGCACACACCGACCGTGGACGTGTGTTGCTAAACAAAATCATTGAGCTGCTCGGTGAGGGATACCACATCGACAAAGCGCCAGCTATGGAAGGTCGTTTTATGTCAATGATTGTTGGGCCAAATACAAAGAAGTAGCACGCCCTTGCATAAAAAAAGTGCACACAGAATACTATTTAGGGTGAGGAGAATAAGTTTATGCCAAAAATGAAAACACGAAGAAGCGCGGCAAAGCGCTATTCGGTCACCGGAAGTGGGAAGGTCAAGTATAAGAAACAGGGTTTGCGACACATCCTTACCAAGAAAAGCACCAAGCGGAAAAGAAGCCTACGCAAAAGTGCCTTCCTAAGCGACCCCGAACAGAAGCGGGCAAAACTGCTCCTTCCTTACGGCTAAGCATCTTCCATTACGCAGAACACTCGAGTTTGAAGGAGAATTATTATGCCTCGCGCAGTTGATGGG
>JAIVHN010000316.1:0-1450 GCA_020201015.1 Spirochaeta sp.
GCTCAACTCCCGCGCCGCACAAAAGCGTCACGATATCCGCGAGCGCGCACCATAAACAGCGCTCGCCCTTTCTCATCTTCTTCAAGCGGGCCCACGAATACGCGGTACACTCTACGGTCCCGCGACACTCCCGGTACCACGGTATACGGATACTCGGCACTCATTTCAAGCCCGGACAGTGCCGCCTGAACGCCTGCCACATTCGAGTAGGCGCCAATCTGCAGGTAGTAGGCTCCCGCGCTTAGTGACTCTGCAAAGGGGGCGTCGCCTACAGCCATCTCCGGGGCAGGTTCCGGTTCAGCAGGTTCCGGTTCAGCAGCGGGTGCCGCTTCTTCGGGTGCCGGCGCCTCCGGCGGGCGAGGATCTGCTGGCTCAAGTGAGAGAATTGAGCCAGGTTCAAGTTCAACCGAGGGTGCATCAACCGCACGAGTCACTTCAGGCAGTTCGTCCTCGGATTCGTCATCCGGTTCAGGCTCGGATTCGTCCTGCGCCACCGCCTCTCCTGGGATGCGGGCGCGCGCAATGCTTTCCGGATCCGGCTCAAACCGTTCTACCCGGTAGGGTGGCTCAATAAAGGTATAGACTGAGTCCGGTTCAGGGGCCGGAAAAAGCTCTTTCTGGGGATTTCGGTTGCGCAGACGAGCCAAGGCGTCCTCAACCCCGTTTCCGGGCTCCTCCTCAACTGCAATCGGCTCAAGGGGACGTAGATCAACGTATTCTCGATCGGGTAAGGGCTGCTCACCAGACAACCCGCGCGAAGCGATGCCAAGCCCCTCTCTAACGCCAAACGCAGCCACCGCCGGTGACTCTACTGGAGCTGGAACGACCGGCGTTGGAGGTGCGGTTGGTGCCGCCGGAGTTGGTGCCGGGATTGTGGGAGCAACCGGCGCCAGACCTGGGGCAGACGTAATCTCCGGTGCTACTTCTGCTTCTGCTGCCGCTGCTTCGGCATCTGCTGCCGAAGGAGCTTCCGCAGAGGGCTGCTCGGGCTCTGGGGATATATCCTCTGGGGATGTATCCTCGGGAGCCATACCCTCCGGGGCTGTATCAGTAGCCGGTGCCAATTCAGGCTCAGGGTCTAAAAGGTCGGCAATGCGTGCTGCCGGGTTCACATCCGGGTCGGCACTCATAGCAGGTTCGTCAACCAGTGCGGGAACAGGAGAGTCCGGGGCCGTACTTCGAAGTGGTGTCGCACTTACTTGGGTAGACCCACCGGCCCGAAGCCCAAGTTCCTCACCCGCTTCCGGTGAGAGAAGCAAGAATACACCGGGATCATCGACACGACCGACCACAATGACGCGAACCTGTCGACCACTGCGTCCGTCGGTGACCGTGACCATTGAGTTCCGAGCAAATGCATTGGAAGCCGCAAAAAGCCCGCCCGGCGGAAAATCGCCGTAACGTCCGACTACAGCCGAGCCTTCCCAGGCTTGCTGGGCAGAGACCGGAA
>JAIVHN010000316.1:1514-3734 GCA_020201015.1 Spirochaeta sp.
CCGGAACCGCCAAGAAAAGCAGGGCGGCACATGCAAGTACTCCAACTAAACGGAGACCTTTCATAAACTACTCCTCTTGTTTCATATTCGGAAGATCTTGCTCAGGACTGTACCTACTTTTCCCCCTTGCTTCATTGCAATTTCGGGGAGCAGGCAGTTAGGATGTGGTATACTGCAAGGGATGGGAGGTGTGACATGAACCGCAAAACCGTCTTCATCATCGCGGCATTGTTTTTAGCAGTTGCAGTGGCTTCGAACCTACAGGCACAAAGTTTCATCCTGCAGTACAGCGAAGGGCGCGTAGAGCTGCAGTCTCAGAACCAATGGGTGCCGGTCTGTCTTGGAGATACTGTAGAACGGGGCGATGTACTGCGTCTGAGTGCAGGGGCCTACGCGGAACTGGATGACGGGGTTAGAACTCTCCGTCTCGCAGAAACAGGCATCTTCCGTTTGAGCAATCTTGTCGAGGGGCGAAGTAGGCAAACCGAGCGAAATCTATCCTCAATGCTCCGAGATCGTCTTGATCTGCTTACCGGATCCCAGGATCGTCGGACGGCTGGCATTGGCGGCATCCGGGGTGACGAGAATCTTGGCCCCGAGGGGCTGGACTGGGTCGACGGTGAGAGTGCCCCGGAGCTTGTCGTTCTCGGCCGAGAGGCTTTGGCCGCCGGCGACCCGGATCAAGCCAGGCACCTCTTTGAAGATGCCGTGCTCTTTGCTTTTCCCGGAGAAGAGCCGGAAGCTACGTTTTATTTAGGCTATATGCATTATCTGGATGGGGAGATGCGCCAGGCTCGCGCCCTATTGGGAAAATACCCACCTATGCCGGACTCGGAGTACTATCACGAGCACGTTCTGGTATTGGCTCACACCGAGCTTGAGCTTTCAATGGCAATAGATGCTATAGACCTTTTGCATCGCTACGTTGCAGATGCAAGACACGACACCGAGCTTGTGCCGACAGCTCACCTTCTCATGGGCCTCGGCTACCGAATGTCCGGAGACCCGGTGGCGGCTAAGGAGCAGCTTCAGCATGTTCAGACAATAGCCCCGGATACCACCACGGCTACCACCGCTGCGGAGCTGCTTGCCGACCTCTAAGGCTGGCCGCTGCGGAGCTGCTTGCCGACAATTGAGAGCCCGGGCGGCGAACAACTACCTACCACAGACATTACCGATACCATAAACGTCCTTTGGCGGCAAAACTACGTCCTTTCGCGACAACTCAGAACAGTATCACGGGATAAACTGAAAGAGTCTGTCGTACCAACAAGGCTGTACTCCAATCTGCTCCGCGCTGAAGAGGGAGGTTTGTATGCGAGTTCCTTGTTGTTTCTTTGCTCTGGTTTTTGTCCTGGCGGCAGCTTCGGCCTCCGGGTCACCAGAGATTGACTTACATCTCCTGCCACAGGTTGTCAGCCCCTTAGGCTTCGCTATCTCCGACGGTCCCGACCTCTACCAGACCGGCGGCGGCGCCCGAGTAGGTGCGCTGTACTCGCCCCGGCGGATGCCCTCGCTCAAGCTTGGGGGCGATGTCGGAGTCGACGTCATAGGTACGCAACATACCGACGCATCACTGACCATGATAGGCCTCCATGGTGCGCTTGGCTATTCCCGCACACTGTCGGGAACTTTACAGGTTGGCCCGGTGCTCTATGCCGGGTACACGCAGAGCATTTGGGACAGTAGTTCCGAGGGACAGGCCTCTGTAGGGGCGGATCTCATGCTTGGGTGGCGACTAACTCCTTCAATTTCTCTGTCCGCTGGCGGGGGCTACATTCAGCGGGTCGGCTTGTTCGAGGGTGCCCGCATCTTCATAGGCAGCACCTACGGACTTGGCCGCAGCTCGCGCGAGCCATTCACCCCCACCGACATCTGGATCAACCCGATCTTTCCTATTCTCTACCAGCACTACGAGATTGCCCCTCTTGGCCTCCTCACCTTGAAAAACGACGGCTCAGACACGCTCTCTGATGTCCGCGTCTCTTTTATGGTGAATAACTACATGGACGCACCCCGACTCTGTACTACTGTTGAGCGCATGCGCAGGGGAGAAGAGCTCACGGTTGACCTCCACGCCCTGTTCAACAACAGCATTCTTCGGGTGACCGAAGGCGAACGGGTTAGCGTTAATCTTACGGTGCAGTACACGGCCTTAGGAACGCAGTTCTCCCAGACCATTACCGAAACCTTGGTTATTCATAACCGCAACGCGCTCAC
>JAIVHN010000030.1 GCA_020201015.1 Spirochaeta sp.
TGGGTCAGCAAGGGACACCACAAGCGCGGAACACCCTCAGGAAAGATACGTTCTACAAGTTTCGATCGTTTTTGTTCGATATCGCGCATATGCTTCAGCCTCCAGCAACTATTGGTACTATAGAGATACACCGCATGTGGAGAATCTGCAAGGTTTTTCCCGAGAAAGGGTTTCGGTGGTCAAAAATTAGTAAAATTTCCTTTGACAGATCTAAATCTACGGGTCTAAAATACACATAAGAAAACAAAAACGATCGTATACGATCGCCCGGCTTTACGACAACAAGAGGGGTGGGGACTGATGCTGGCGGCAGAAAGAGCAAAGTACATTCATAAGCGTGTACAGCGTGATGATGCAGTCTCGGTTGAAGATCTCTCACAAGAGCTCGATGTCAGCCCTATTACTATCAGACGTGATCTGGAACGGCTGGAGCAGGAGGGACGGTTACGCCGTACTCACGGTGGAGCGGTTCGTCGTGACTTTCTCCATGCCGAGGAGTTTTACGATAGTAAGCTCATTCGGAATCATGCGGCTAAGGAGAAAATGGCTCAGGCCTGCGCTGACCGTATTCCTGAGGGGGCGACGATCATTCTTGATGCAGGCACGTCTACTTTTGAGGTTGCCAGGCTGCTGCGCAGCCGTATTGACCTTACCGTCGTGACTTTTGATCTTGCTATCGCCAGCGAACTCTACCGGGCAGGCGTCCGTACGGTTCTTACCGGCGGAGAGATCCAGAACTCCACCGGAGCACTCTACGGGGCCGGGGCAGAGCGGTTTGTGAGCGATGTCAGTGTTGATCTGGCAGTGCTCGGCGTGGCGTCAATATCCATAAACGGGAGCCTGTACACGCCGACGGCCGAAAAGGCGGCACTCAAACGTGCCGTTATGCAGTCTTCTCGCAAGAAGATACTTCTTGCAGACGAAAGTAAGTTTTCGCGGTCAAGTTTCTGGAAAATCTGCGAGCTTCATGAGTTCCATACTCTCATAACCGACCATCAGATCGGCGGGGCTGATCGCGAACGGTTGAACGCCGACAGCGTAGAGATCGTAATCGTCCCCGCCCATGGTGAGGAGGTCATGGCTGCGCAGGGGGAGGGTGCTGGCAATACACAAGCAAATGATTTCGGTTGAAGAGAGACTTCAGGTCTGGACCATCACGTGGTGTTCCAGGCTTAAAGCATCACAAAGGAGGAGAACACTATGACGATGTGTCGAAAGAATGTATTTATGACGTTGGTACTGGTTTTTGCACTCATTGCAGTCGGTGCGTACGCTGGCGGACAAGGAGAGGGTGCGGATCAACCCAAGGTGATTCGGGTCTCGCATACACTTGCGCCGGATAGCCACTACAATCAGGGCCTCATGTACATGAAGGAGCTTGTTGAAGAGCGAAGCAACGGATCGGTTCGCATGGAACTCTTCCATTCGGCTCAGCTCGGAAGTGAACGTGATGTAGTTGAAGGCGTGTCACTTGGAACAATTGAGGCAACCTTAACCTCTACCGGGCCGTTGCCGAACTTTACCAATGCTTTCATGGTCTTTGACCTGCCGTTTATCGTTCAGGACCTGGACAAGGCCTACGCGTGGATGGATGGTCCCGAAGGTGAACGAATTCTCCGCTCTCTTGAGCCCGCGGGAATCAAAGGACTGGGAATCTGGGAGAACGGGTTCCGCAATCTCACCAACTCGCGCAGGTTTGTACAAGAACCGAGTGACATGCAAGGGCTTCGCATTCGCCTCATGGAAAACGTAATTCATGTGGCTACATTTGAAACCCTCGGCGCCCGGGCTGTTCCTATGGCGTTTGGCGAGCTTTTCACAGCATTGCAGCAGCGTACCGTCGACGGTCAGGAGAACCCTCTGGTGATCATTGACACCAGTAGCTTCTACGAGGTCCAAGACTATCTCTCACTGACCGGGCACTTCTACTCTCCGGCTGTTCTCTTGATCAATCTTGATTTCTGGAACAACACGCTTTCCGCAGAAGAGCGCGAAATAGTCGCTCAGGCAGAACGCGAGGCACGGACATGGCAACGAAATTTCAGCCGAGAAGGCCAAGCCGAGCTGCGGCGCAAGCTTGAGGCTGAGGGAATGGAGGTTGCAGAAGTTGATCCACAGCTTTGGTTCGAGGCGGTTCAACCGGTCTATGACCAATTTGCCGACGAAGTTGGCCGTGACGCTATCGAAAGCTTTGTAACTGCTCAACAGTAGGCAGAAGCAGCAACACATGTACTGTTTTGGCCCTGCGGTTACCGCAGGGCCATTCTCCAAAACGCGGAGTCAAGGAACACGGAGTCGGGGATATGCTGAAAGCGCTCGATAAGTTTGAGGAATACGTACTTCTAATACTCTTTCCGACAATGGTTGTGGTTGTGTTTACCGCCACAGTGGCGCGCTATTTGAATCTCTTCCCAATGTACTGGGGAGAGGAATTAGCGCGCTATATCATGGTCTATTTAGCCTATACTGGCGCTGGCCTCGGTATGAAATGGGGATCACATATCAGTGTCGGTTTCCTGGTTGAGCGGCTGAGCGCTAAGTCGGCCAAGCTTCGATTGGCCTTTGATATTCTCCAGATTGTTATGGTGCTCGTTTTCACCGTGACCATTATTCTGTTGATGCGGGACATAATTGGCCAGCAAGTAACCATGCAGCAGACCTCGCCAGCAATGTATATCCCTATGTGGATGTTATACGCAGCGGTACCGTACGGAATGATCCTGGTTTCAATCCGCGCGATACAGGCCTTTGTTCTCAGCTTTAGGAATCGGGGGTAGGCATGGGTTTGATAATGTTCGGCTCCCTAATTGGGATGATTCTCTTCAATATCCCGGTAGCTGTTGCTATTGGCCTTGCCGCAATGCTTGGTATTATCGTTAGTTCTCTTCCTCTGCAAATGATTGTCGTTGCGCAGAGGATGTTTACCTCGGTGGACTCCTTTCCGTTCATGGCAATTCCTTTTTTTATGCTCGCAGGCGGCATAATGGGCAAGGGTGGAATCTCCAAGCGTTTGATTGCCTTGGCATCAACCATGATTGGGGCGCTCCCCGGAGGTTTAGGACTTATCACCATTGTTGCCAGCGCCTTCTTCGGGGCCATTAGCGGTTCAAATCCGGCAACGGTTGCAGCAATCGGTGGCATTATGGTGCCAGCGATGGTCGCCAAGGGGTACCCCGCCGCATTTGCCGGGGCTATCTCGGCCGGTGGAGGAACCCTCGGTGTCGTTATTCCGCCGTCTATACCAATGATCACGTACGGCGTGGTTGCTGGCGTGTCCATTGGCGACATGTTCATTGCGGGTATAGGGCCCGGTCTTCTCATGGCCGTTGCACTATGTCTGGTGGTGGTGATTCGCTCGCGCAAAGAGAACATCCCAACCGAGGATCGTCAAAGCTTTAACGCCTTCTACCAGGCCTTTAAAGATGCTGCCCTGGCGCTCATAATGCCCATTATTATTCTCGGCGGCATTTACGGCGGAGTGTTTACTCCAACCGAGGCCGGAGCAGTTGCGGTTGTGTACAGCATCATCGTGAGCGTGGTTGTCTACAAGGAGCTGAACCTAAAAGAGTTTGGCGATGTCATCGTAAAGGCCGGTGTAACTACATCGATCGTGTTCTTCGTAATCGCAACATCTCAGTCGTTTTCATGGCTCATCACTGTGGCCCGTATCTCGGAAGCAATAGCGGCAGGAATGCTCAGCCTCTCAGAGAACCCCTTTGTGATTATAAGCCTCGTAAATCTTCTTTTGCTTTTTCTTGGGATTTTCTTAGAGACACAGGCCATCATCTTGCTGGTTGCTCCTATCCTGCTTCCTATTCTTACGGCCATTGGAATGGATCCGATCATGATCGGTATCATCATGGTTGTAAACACCTCTATTGGAATGATCACACCGCCCCTTGCGGTCAATCTTTTCGTTGCAGCGGGGTTGGTCAAAGAGTACAACGTCTCAATGGAGCGGATCTCGGTGAAGATCGTGCCGTTCCTCATCGCGGGAATTATCTGCATTGTTCTTGTGAGTAACTTTGAGTTCATCTCCATGGGGCTGCTACGCCTGGTGAAGGGAATGTAGCGCATGGAAGATGCGGTCATCGCGATATCGGACGACCTCACCGGCTCTTTGGGTCTCTCCATCCTCATTCGAAACGAGGGGCTTCCGGTAAGAGCTCTTACCGCATTCAACCCAGCTGTTGCCCCACATGTAGAATCGGGTGTTCTGGTGATAAACACCGAGAGCCGTGCGTGTAGCAAAGAGGAGGCGGTGCGGCGCACTCGCGAGGTGCTGGAGTACTATGGAACGGATGTTGCCTTGGCCAAGCGTTTCGACACTACGCTGCGCGGGCATCTTGCCGCCGAGTTGGACACCCTTCTTGATGCACGTCCGGGCGCGGTGGCGGTAGTCGTTCCGGCCTATCCTAGCGGTAAGCGGACCTGTGTGGGTGGCTACCAATTCCTAGACGGCACGCCGCTTGAGCGTACCGAGGTCGCCAAGGATCCTGGTTGGCCTATTAGCCACAGTTACGTTCCGGAGTACTTTCGCCGCACCTATGAGGTCAGCCACGTTCCTATTCAGAGAGTCAGCGCAGGAGGAGACGAGCTACTCATTGCGTTGACGGATGCTGCCGAGAAAACGCGGATCGTGGTAGTAGACGCCTTTACCGACAATGATATAAACACCATAGCAACGGCCGCAGCACGGCTCCCTAAGACTGTTATTCCGGTGAGTCCCGGCGTTTTCGTTTCTGCATATTTGCGAAATCGTTTCCGAAAGTCCAGTGATGTGTTTGTTCTGGCCGTAGTCGGCAGCGTGACCGACCAAACGCGTGACCAAATTAAGCAGCTTGAGTTCCGGTACCGAGTCGCTTATTTAGAACTGCCTTTGGATGTGATCTTTGCAGGAAAGGCGCGGAACTACACCCGAGAGAGAGTTTCTGCGGGTGAGTTCAATGACTGTGATGTCCTGGTGCTTAGGCCCGAGGCGCGCAGAGAGGATGGTCGCCGCGAGGAGATCATGAACGGTCTTGCAGACGCTGGTTCAGAGTTGTGCAGCTCCAAAAAGGAACAGCTGGCCGGGCTTATTCTCTCCGGCGGAGAAACCGCGACAGAGATAATGGCAGGGCTCGAAGCAACGTTAATTCGCCCGGAGATCGAGTTTGGGTCTCTAATCATGGGTGGTGTTATTGAGAATGGTCCCTTTAGCGGACTGAAGGTTGTTACAAAGGGCGGGTTGGTCGGGGACCAAAACGTACTTGTTGGAACTCTCGTATGGTTTTTGAAGGAGTAATAGCATGAGCAGTACATATCCGTTAATTGCAATTAGCACGGGGGATCCGGCCGGAATTGGGCCCGAGATTACCCTGAAGAGTTTTGTGCTTGAGAATCTCTGGGACTACTGTGTGCCGTTGGTATGCGGTGACCTGGCGGTGCTTGAGGCCGTTCGGTCCAAGCTTGATATTCCGGTCAAGATTGTGGCGGTGAAAGATGCCGCAGAAGCTCAGGGGCTGCAGGCCGTGGAGAACGGGCTGCCGGTGGTGCCGCTGCTTGATCAAGGAGTAGTGAGCGATGTCTCAAGCTTTGGTGTTGGACAAATCTCGGCCCAGGGTGGGCGCGCAGCGGTGGCGTACATACAGGCAGGGGTTGATCTCTGCAAGGCTGGCATTGCCCGGGGAATAGCCACCGGGCCAATTCACAAAGAGGCGCTCCGCGCGGCCAAGTTCAACTACATCGGTCATACTGAAATGATCTCTGAGATGTCCAACGGTAAGAAAGGCATTACGATGTTCGAGGTCGAGAAGCTCAAGATCTTCTTCCACAGCCGGCATGTAAGCCTGCGGCAAGCGTTAGACCTCATTACGAAGGATGAGATGTACGACACAATAGATATCGCCTTCCGCTGTCTGGCATCGGTCGGTATCCACAAGCCCCACGTCGCTGTTGCCGGGCTCAATCCGCATGCCTCGGACGGCGGCCTATTTGGTGATGAAGAAGCAAAAGAAATGACCCCCGCCATTGAGCAGGCGGTTGCCGAGGGACGGAGTGTCGTGGGCCCTATGCCTGCGGACAGCGTGTTTTACCACGGTATAGAAGGGCGTTACGACGCGGTCGTCTCGCTGTTTCATGACCAGGGGCACATTGCAGCTAAGTGCTACAATTTCCACCGCGTAGTCAGTGTCACGTTTGGCTATCCCTTCATCCGCACCAGTGTTGACCACGGGACGGCCTTTGACGTGGCCTGGCAAGGGCTGGCAAATCCGTTGAGCATGAAGGAACAGATTGTCGCGTGCGGTCGCTACGCAGCGGTCTACAAGCCGATCTATGAACAGAGTCCGGCCTGAGTAAGCGCCCGGCGTGAGTAACTGGGTTAGCCGGTGGGACTATGTCTGAGGCGCGCAATGCCGGCAAGCAGTGCCGACAGGAAGAGCACCGCGCCACAGAGTCCCACCGCTCCCCATTTTATAGAACTCACAATGCCCAGGCTCTCGGCTATTGCAAGCCGGTCTGGAAGGTTGTTCAGGATGACCAAGATAAAGACATTTTCTATGTAGTCAAAAAAGCCAGCAAGGACCGCAGCAACAGCACCCGCTTGGTACAAGCGCGGTCGGTTCAGCCGCTCCAGCGCAAAGAACCGGACACTCAGCACCAGAAAGCCAGTGTACGCAATTGCATACATGAAGTCGACGGCCAGCATAGTGCGGTAACTCTGCATCTGCCCATAACTGAGCTCGCCCAGGATGAGGTACACGCGGCTGGCGTTGGCAAACCACTCCGTATCCAGAATGCGGAACTCTGCCAAATTGGATACCAGCAGATACAACACCACCGTTGCCACAAACAGCCCAATGTGCGCGCGTCGTACTCGTTTCATGTGCTTTTCTCCATGGTTGGCTTGGCTACCAACGTCGTGTCCATCTGCAACCCAGTATCTCTACCCTGAAAGTATACTCATTGGGGTCGATAGCGGCACCATGCTTCCCGAAGGTGGCGTTCCTATGTAGAATGGCGCTTCTCTCACGTTTTTCCACGGAGTCTATATCGTGTCAAGTCCAAGGCCGGATCTACAAGCGTTGCAATCGGGAATGCCAGCTACACGGCTTGGGGTTGTCTACGTCCAGTTGCTGTGTGCAATGATGTTTTTCGGACTCAGTTTTGTGTTCACCTCCTTGGCGCTGACCGAGCTGCGGCCAGTCAGTATTATTGTGGTGCGGCTCGTGATCTCGCTTGCAGCAATGGCTCTGCTGTCCCGGATTCCTGCAGTAACCAGAATTGTTGGCGGCCTCCAAAGACCAGCGGGTCGCGACACTCGAGTTTTCCTTCTAGTTGCGTTGTTCCAGCCCTTCCTGTACTTCCTAAGTGAGAATACCGGTCTGATGTACGCCGGTCCCGCCGTTGCCGCTATCATTGTTGCTACTATTCCGGTGGTTACACCGTTCTTTGCTTTTCTTGTTCTGCGTGAGCAGATAACACCGCTGATTATCGTAAGTGCCTTTTTAAGCCTGGCCGGTGTTGCGCTTATTGTGTACGCAGGTGGGGAGGCCGGTGGGGCACACCCGCTGGGGGTTCTCCTTATCTTCGGCGCGGTGCTTGCCGCTGTGGGATACGCCATTGCACTGCGGAAGATGCCCAGCCGTTACAGCTCGTTCACCGTTGTTTTTTGGCAGAACCTTATTGGACTTGGACTGTTTCTGCCGGTATTCCTGGTGCTGGACGTGGGTGCGACCGTGGCGGGCGGGCTTCCGGGCCGCGCCGTAATTGGAGCCCTGGTGTTTTTAGGGTTGTTTCCGTCAACGCTCAGCTTTATTTTTCTGGGCCGGGGAATTCGGGTGCTTGGGGCAGTCAAGGCGAACATTACTACGAACACCGTTCCGGTGTTTGCGGCCCTCTTCAGCGTGCTGGTGCTTGGTGAGAAGCTGACTCCGGTCATGCTGCTGGGAATGGCTATTGTCATAGCTGGCGTGCTGCTGAGCCAACTCCGCAGACGACCGGTCCGCCCGGATCACACCGAATAACCGCTCCGTTTGGTAATCTATTTCTTGCGCAAATAGGAAACATAGGTTACTCTATAAAAGAATTAAAGATATCGATATTAGGTTTATTAGCAAAAGCCTAAGCTTTAGCAAGCGGCATAGGTGCAGCTTGTTATTTGTGTTGGATTCCGACCGATGTCGGAATAATTTAATGTAGCCAGGAGAAGATTTCATGGCAGAAATGAATAGAAGAGATTTTCTAAAAACCTCAGCGGTCGCAGGATCTGCTGCAGTGGTGCTTGGAGGTTGTGCCGGTACGCAGATTGGCGACGCCCCACAGCCTGAGCGCATGGCGTTACTCATGGACAACAGTCTGTG
>JAIVHN010000031.1 GCA_020201015.1 Spirochaeta sp.
CATATAAGCGCCGTAACACACCGACATAGCAATGATGGCAGATGCAAGCCGTGGTACCTGTACGATTTGTCCAAGAGCAAAGTAAATGTAAAATAACTGTACCAGCAGCGGAATTCCGCGTATAACCTCTACATAGATTGTCGCAATCCGATTAATAAAGGTAATGCGTGAAATGCGCCCGAGTCCGGTTATGAGTCCAATTGCAAGTGCAATAATGATCGAAATGATAGTTACTTGGAATGTCGCGAGGATGCCGTCCGGCAGGAAGCGCATGATATCGAGGTACGGCCGGGGCCGTACCGTCGGTAAAATAATGAGTAGGGCAATAGCCCCGAAAAAGGAGATTCGCCAAGCTGAGAACAGCGACTTTTCTCCTCGATCGGGAATTAATGCCCCGTCGCTTACAGTAACCGAAACTTGGCTGCGTGCCTCGCCTCGATTTTTTACCGAAGCCACTTTTCAGCTAGCTCCTCATCAACGCCCGCTTGCAAAACTGCCTCAAGGCCACTGTTGATCAGCTCAAGCACCTCGGTGTTACCCTTGCGTACAGCAACGCCGTAGAACTCTTCGGTAAAAGGTTCGCCGACAATCTTTAGCGACTCAGAGTAGTCCTCGTTCTGCAGGGCGTAGTTTGCTGCAACCGGCGTATCCGCTACAACGGCGTCAAGTCGGCCAACTGCAAGATCTTCAATTGCCAGACCAATCTCATCATAGGTGGCCACATTAATCTCGGAATAGTCTTGAACCGCGAACTGACCTGTTGTCCCAATCTGTACACCAACCTGTTGTCCAGATAGATCTTCAAGGCTGGTTACTCCCTCTGTCGCAGCAGGAACAATGATAATTTGTCCAGCATTGATATACGGAACTGAAAAATCCATTGTTTCCATGCGTTCGTCTGTGATGGTTACCGAACTCATGACTGCGTCGTACTCACTAGTAGCAAGTCCGGCGAAAATGCCGTCCCAACCGGTGTTGCGGAACTCCACCTCAAACCCGCTGGCTTCTGCTGCAGCGGTCATCAGGTCTATATCGAACCCAACAATGTCACCAGTCGACTGGTCGATAAACTCCATTGGGGGCCAAGTTGCATCGGTACCAATAACGATGCGCGGTGCTCCATCCTCTTCTTCTGTCTGGCTGCACGCAACCAGCACCATACTGAGCGCTACTGTGACCATTACAGCCGCTATGATTACCTTCTTCATGTCGTACCTCCGTTTATAAAAAAATCGTGTGCATCTTTGTAATGAATATACAATATTGAGTCAATATAGGTATAAATATAAGTTTTGCAGTGACAAATGACGGATTGCATAAAGGATAGGCTCTGATGGACGTTTTTGTGCGACTGCTCTTTTACTTTGCGGTATACGCCTTCCTTGGCTGGATTATTGAGTCGAGCTTTAGGAGTATTAAGAATCAACGGATAATTAACTCCGGGTTTCTCTATGGACCGTTTATTCCAGTCTTTGGTTTTGGCGGACTCATCATTCATGTTCTTTACATACCATTGCAGCCGCTGTCTTACGTTCCGGCGGTGCTCATTCTCACCTTACTTGTTACTATGCTCGAATACCTTGCCGGGTGGTTAATGGAGCGAGTATTTGGTCTGCGTCTGTGGGACTATTCAAATTACCGCTTCAATCTTCACGGACGTATCGCCCTTCGTTACTCAGCGTACTGGTTGCTGCTTGCCCTTGTAGTGATTCACGGCCTTAAACCTCGTTTGAACGAGTACTCTACGTTACTTTCTCCGGCGAATTCACAACTTGCCGCGATATGCTGGCTCGTGTATTTGTTCATAGATGTAGGACTTTCCAGCCACGCACTCCGAGGTTTGCGACGGAGAGTGGATGAGGTACGTGGCAAGGCCGAGCTTGAGCTGCACCGTCTTCGGTCTTTGAGTGGCGAGGTCTTTCATAAATACACAGGTGCGGTCCATGATCCTTTACAAAAGCTGTTGGCAACCGGGCCCGAACATTTGATTTCATCATTTGCCGAGAGGCGTGAGCTTAGGGCACTCGTTCAACATGTTATGGGAGAGAAGCATGAAGGCACCGATGCAGCCGGATCTTTTGCTGTTTTGCTTGGGGAGCTCTCGGATGCCGATCGAGCTCAGATTGAGCGCCTGAAAGAACAGATTGTCGGCGTGCCAGAGTACGCTCGGCTTGAGACGCTACAGTTTGGCACTACCAATCTGCTCCAACACAACGAGCGTGTAGCACGAGCCGCATTCCGGCTCTCCAAAGCTCTTGGCCTCAATGAGGAGGCCTCTTTCCGAGGAGCTCTGCTCCGTCTCCCGGTTCCTGATCCTGTTAGGCGCACTCGAAAGAACTGGGAGTCCTTCACTAGAGCTTTCTTTCATGAGCACTGGCATCGGTGGGAGCCTTTCAGTGATACCGAAAAAGATATCATTCTTAATTCTACATTCCCTTCGTCTCCACGACCGCCACGTACGCCGGAAGGCGTTCTGGTGTCTATGCTCGCATTGGCAATTGGAATTCGGGAGCGCGCTCGCGAGCGGTACGTCGAGAGCTATCTGCAAGCTGTAGATAATACCGACTGACAGGCGATATTGAATCGTGTATAATCCGACCACATTATTATGGGATTAATTACTGTATTTGCAAATCAGAAAGGCGGCGTTGGAAAAACCACTAGCGCGGTGAACCTCGGTGCATATTTAAGCCTTGCTGGAAAAAAGGTGCTGTTAGTGGATTTTGATCCGCAGTGCAACCTTTCGAGCACGGTGAGCGCGAGTACCGACGCGAAGGGGATTTACGAGGTTATTACCGGTACTTTACCTGCCCGTGAGGCGGTACAAACTACTATGGTACCAAACCTTAATATCATCGCGTCCAGCATTAACCTCACAGGCGCAGGCGTTGAGCTGGTCTCGGAAGAACGGCGTGAGTTTTTTCTGAAAGACGTCCTCGAACCACTCCGAGATGAGTACGACTACATTTTCACCGACTGTCCGCCGTCGCTGGGGATTCTGACCCTGAATGGGCTTGTGGCGGCCGACAACGTGATTATTCCTTTGCAGTGTGAGTACTTTGCAATGGAAGGTCTTACGCAACTGCTTTCAAGTATTCGTCAGGTAAAGCGCACGCTTAATCCCAGCTTGGGCATTCAGGGTATTGTGTTCACGATGTACGATACTCGCAACCGTTTGTCACAAGATGTCGTGCAAGAAGTTGTGGGATACTTTAAGGAGCGGGTTTTCCGTACCGTGATTCCACGGAACGTTCGCCTTTCGGAAGCGCCTTCACATGGTGTGCCGGTCTGTCGTTACGATGCAGACTGCGCGGGAGCAAAGGCCTACCAGAAGCTGGCCGAAGAGGTGCTCGAGCGTGGCTAAACGACGTCTCGGCCGTGGAATAGACGCGTTAATCCAGGCTCAAGAAACCGAGGCAGTTCCTGAGGAAACCAGCCGCGATCTTATTACTATACCCCTTGCATATCTTGAACCTAACCCTGATCAACCACGCAAAGATTTTGATCCTGAAGCAATTCATGAACTGGCCGACTCGATTCGCTCAAGAGGTATTCTGCAACCAATTCTGGTCGAGCAAATTGAAGAAGGGCGATACCGCATAGTTGCAGGTGAACGTCGATACCGTGCTTCGCTTGAGGCCGGAATTGAGGCTGTGCCGGTGCTTGTTCGAAATTTTACGGCTGAGGACCGACTTGAGATTGCGCTCATTGAAAATATTCAGCGTCGTGATCTGAATCCGCTTGAAGAAGCACGTGCTATTCGCCTTCTTATTGAGTCGGCAGACATTAATCAGGAAGAGACTGCACGAAGGCTTGGTATGAAGCGCTCGTCGGTTGCAAATGTCCTGCGGCTGCTGCGCTTGCCCGAGCAGGTGAGCCAAGCCCTGGTCTCTCAAGAGATTTCTGCCGGTCATGCCCGTGCATTACTGGCAATTAAAGATAATGCAAGTCTAACCCGGGCCGGTGAACTGGTTATTCAGCATGGACTGTCGGTACGGCTAACCGAGAGCCTGGCAACCCGTGTATCTACCGGGGAGTCGCCGGATATGGCGTTTGCTGCGCTGGAGTATGGTGCACCGACGGGGGCCCAACAAGACCCGGACAAGGAGCAAGGCGGGTCGGACCTTCGACGAGACTTAGATCCACGAAAGAGCTCCAAGAAGGGTTCCCAATCCAAAACCGGCACCACCGGATTTCGGGCGCGTGAGGCAGAGATTGCCGATATCGAACAACGTCTGATCGAACTTTTTGGGACGAAGGTGATATTAAAGGGGAGTCTCGAGAAGGGAAGCATTGAAATTGCCTATCTCTCTATGGATGACCTTGATCGTGTTGTTGAAATTTTGCTGCCGGATACCCAGTAAGCATCGCGCTTGGCATAAAACCGCCAGTTCAAATCGGTGGCTCTGCTAATTCCTATACGAGGGCCTTCCACCAGTTCATTTGCAGCAAGAGGTGTGTAGTTCGGTGGCTGAAGAATTCGAAGTGGTCCTCTGTTCAAAGCAGCGGTGTTATCTCGTTTAACCGTAATTCCAAAGGCTTGCGCAAGTTTTCCCGGACCGTCGCACAGGGCTCGAACGCGGCGTTCGTCATTGGCCGCGAAAGGGCGTTCCCCGTACCGTGCGGCCCACATCGCGGGGAGGCCAAGTAGAGGTTCCATTGCTCGAATGAGCACGGCAGCACCGGCGCCGGACGACTCTGCAACTACATTCATGCAATGGTGTATTCCGTAAATTAAGTAGACGTACGCAATACCTCCATCGGCAAACATTACTTGGGTGCGGGGAGTCGGGCCGTTAAAGGAGTGCGATGCCGGGTCGTCCTGGTTGTAGGCTTCGGTCTCCACAATACGACCCACGCGCACCGGCTCTAAGATTCTGCCTTCGGTCCCTACGGGTTCGAAGCGCACAAGCAGCATGCCAAGGAGCGCTTTGGCAAGCTCCGGGGCTGCAGCCCGAAAGAATGAAGGCGGGAGTGTCGCTGCTTCCGATATCGACATTGATCAAGATCCTTCAGTTTGTCATTTACCGCATTGGACGTTGCAGCGGTGCTCAGATCATACTATCATGGTAGATAAGAGGTCAAAACATGGGCACAGAACACCTTGGACGCCTATCTCTAGACGCTGCACGTGCGTTTGAGAACTACAGGATAGGAAAAAAGCATGTTGTGGTTCTCATGCTGTTTATGGCGCTTTTCGATTTTGCCGCTTTGGGGCTCATCTTGTTCCATCCAGACTTTGCGCGCCAGGCCTCGCCGGTGGCAGTTGAGGATACCGAGCTCATAGAAGTGCTTGAACCATTACCTGATCCGGCGGAACCCGAGAGCCGCCCTGAACCAGAGCCTGAACCTGAAGCCGAAACCGTTTTTGAAGAGCGCGCACCTGAAGATATCAGAGACCCGGCATCTCGTGAGGTTCTCTTTACTCACTACGTGCAGTGGGGTGACACATTTTACTCGCTTGCTGCTCGTTACTGGGACAGAGAACATCTGTGGCCGGATCTTTGGTTGTTGAATGCCAGCAACTTTCCTGATCCTGACTTGATGGTAGTTGGAGATGTCGTAAGCATTTACGATCCCTTAGGGCGCCCGGCCGACAACGGTGAAAGAGATTTCAGTACATCTGAGCGTGAGCGGATATTTGAAGCATACCTTGCTGTCTATAGAAGATACCGGAACATTGGTGATGACTATCTTGCGCGTGCAGACGGCCGTCGGAGTTGGTATCGGACTCTTGGTCGAAATCGTATTAACAAAGCACATTGGTCGGTGTACTCTTCCCTGCGGTATGATCCGTCATTACTGGATCGTTACCGATCTCTTCTCTCGCGGGGAGATATTGAAATCATTGAAGAATATGTGGATCGATTCGGATATCCGCATTCTGGAAGGGAATGATGCTAATCTATCGTGAACAACTCCAACCTTCGCTGAGCGACTTTGGAATTCTCATTCCGATCTATGACAGTACGGTAACAGAAACTTTCGGATCCTTGATCAAGGATCCGCGCCTTGGTCCAGCACGTGACCGGTGGCACATTCCCGACTACCCTGTTGATGTCACCAAAGAGGACCTGTTAAGGGTGCATTCTCCGGACTATGTTGAACGACTTTATTCGGATGAACTTGAGGCTGAACTCCTCCATACCTTTGAGTTGCTGGACTTTGAAGGTAACTACTATCGTTATGATCCGTCGAAAGCAAAGTATCCACTAGCTAAGTTGTTTGAGCGACTCATTGACGGCGTCGCCGGAACATGCGCCTGTTGCCGTGAGGCTCTCATGTCGGATTTCTGCTATACATTTACCGGAGGATATCACCACGCAAAGTACGATACTGGAGACGGCTTCTGTGTTATGAATGATTTGGTGATAGCTGCGCGCCGTATGCAAGCCGAGGGAAAGGCACAAACTATATGGATTGTGGACATCGATGCCCACAAAGGTGACGGAACCGCACCGTTATGTGCGGGTGACGCAAGCATTCGGACCTTGAGTATTCATATGGCTGACGGTTGGCCCTTGGATCGAAATCCTTATCTGCCGGACGGAAGCCTTCACCCATCCTTTGTGCCAAGTGATGTAGACATCCCTATTGCTTCCGGAGAGGAGCAGGCCTACGTGGATCGTCTTGATGAGGGATTGCGACGCATGCAGGCCTTTGGAATTCCGGACTTGGCAATAGTCGTTGGTGGAGCCGATCCTTATGAAAAGGACGGACTACCCTCTACGGCACCACTTAAGCTAACGCTGAAGCAACTTGATGACCGTGATCATCTGGTGTACCGACGACTTAGTGAGCTCGGCGTGCCACAGGCGTGGGTTAAGTCAGGCGGATATGGCCCCCACGTGTGGGAAGTGTTCTCACAGTTCCTTCTGTGGGTGCTGCCTGAACGCTTGGGGCTCTCGTAGCGTGCCGACTGTGTTCCGTTACAAGCCAAGAATTGAATGCGCATATGAAAAATAAATCACAAGGCCTACTGCATCCGCAATTGAGGTAATGAGCGGCCCACTTGCAATAGCCGGGTCGAGATTTACTTTAGTGAGTACGAATGGAATGAACATACCCATGAGGTTTGTCATGATGAGCATCGTGCTCATAGTCATGAACACGACCAGGCCAATGGCAGGCCCACCGCGGAACAACCCCAGAACCGCCCCAAGAGCTCCGAGAGACAGTCCAATTGCAGCCCCAATGAGAAGCTCTTTCATGAAGACACGACCCCATTGATTCAGGCGAATATCCCCGGTGCTAATAGAGCGAATCATGAGTGTTGCAGACTGCGCGCCCGTGTTACCACCGGTGCCGATAATAAGAGGAATAAAGAAAGCTAATGATACATACGCAGCAAGAGTTCCTTCAAATGCCGAAATAACACCGGAGCTTATGAGGTTAACAAATACCAGGATTGAGAGCCAACCAATGCGGCTGCGAAACAACCGCGTGGCGCTGATTTCCCAGTAACTGCCTTTGAGTGGGGAAATAGCGGCGCTGCGGTGAAAGTCCTCGGTTGCCTCCTGCTCTGCGACCTCAAACATGTCGTCGAAGGTGACAATTCCTAACAGTACGCCACTGGAGTCAACTACCGGTAACGCACTACGATCGTAACGTTGCATGACGCGTACCGCTTCTTCGCGGTCGTCATATGCGGAAATACTGACAACGGTGTCGTCCATGATGCTTTCGACGGTTTCATCCGTTTTTGATAAAATAAAACGGCGTAAAGGCAAGGCATCAAGCAAATTACCGGACTTGTCTGTGACATACACAGTATTTACGGTTTCGCTCTCGTTTCCATGGCGGCGAATATGATCCAAGGCTTCGGCAAGAGTCCAACTTGGGCGAACCGCAACATAGTCCGGTGTCATGAGACGCCCAATACTTTCTTCCGGGTAGCCAAGTAGTTGCCTGGCTTCTTTAAGGTCGTCCGGACTGAGCAGCATCAACAGCCGTTGAGTGACCTGACCCGGAAGTTCGCCAAGCAGAACGGTACGATCATCCGGTTCAAGCTCGGCCAGAATGTGCCGGGTTTCCGCATTGGTAAGTTCCAGCAGCAGGTTATCACTGGTCTCAGGATCTAGAAACGCGAATATGTCGACCTTGAGATCTCTCGGTAAGGCACGGAAAAGTAAGACCCGATCAGTCTTATCTATTTCCCTCATATAGTCCGCAAGTTCGGGTGCGATAATCTCGTACTCGGGCCAGTCGATGTCGGGTGCTACGAGACGAGTCCAGTTTTTGTTCTCTATGGTTTCGCGGATTACATCGGGTAGTACAGTCTGCAGCATAAAGGCTCCTTGGGTGTCGAGCTCACCAGATACAATCTTACCG
>JAIVHN010000157.1 GCA_020201015.1 Spirochaeta sp.
CCGTTAGCACGGGAGATGGCGACCCGGCAACTGTTTTCGTCAGGGCTTTCTCAGCCTTTCCGGACTACACCTTGCAATTTTCAGACGCTTTGAGTAGCGGCAAACTTATCATGAGACTCGGCGACTTGAACGTGTTTGACACCCATTCGGTGAGCTTCACGAACCTGGTCGACACCGCCTCTCCGAGTGAAAAGACACTCGTGTTTTCCCTTGTTCCCGATGATCAGGAACGGGTCTGGGCAAAACTCCAATCTGGTCCAGACACTCAAACTCAGCAGCTCAAAGCTCCTCCCTACACCATGGAGCTGAAGAGTCCGCGCGTTCGGAGGTATTATTCCGAACAAGCGCTTCACGCCTGGGCGCGCATGCTGCAGGCCTTGGGTGAGGGGCCCTCTCGAAGAATCTCCGATCGAGCTTTCGAGCGGCCTTAGGCATAGAGTTCCGTTCCTGCCTCTATACACCAGGGTAGGCCAAAACATCGTCCCTCCACGGATTCACAAGTGTCACACCGGTCTTTTCAAAGTCTCCGAGGTTTCTCGACTCGCTCGGGTAGTTCAAGCTCAATACCTCCAAGGTCTTCGAGTCGTTTGCGAATTCGGGTGCCTATGCCGGTTTGTTCCTCAAAGCCCTGGGGATCTGATAATGCACCTCTCAGGATTGATCGTGCTTCTTCTTCCATCGACTGATCATGTCGAGCGGCTTGAATCCTCAGACGCGACTTCAGTTCGTCGTCCAGATTCCGTATGGTTAAGGTAGCCATGATACCTCCCCCTTTTTTATTCTTGATAGCATTGCTTTCAATGCTAGTTATACCCCCAGTGCATTCAGTTTTCAACGATGTTCGAACGCGTAAACCAGCGCCGAGGCGGCCCTTCAATGTGGATCCGGATAGAGTACTGATCTGCCATGAAAAGTGTTGATGCTACTACAGATACGGAGATCCAGAAGCATATTGACCAGGACAATACCGAGGCGATGCTTGAGATGGGAGAGTTCATTCGTGGTGTACGTGCCCGGGTTGGAATGTCACAGACTGAGTTCTCACAGCGTATTGGGATATCCGTAGATACTCTGCGAAACTGGGAGCAGGGGCGCCGTTACCCTACCGGTACCGCCCGGGCTCTGTTGCGTATAATTGACCGTGCACCCGAAGTTGCAATAGCCGCGTTGCAACGCTGAAGTGCGTTTGGCGTTAGTCGAAAGGTGGTTCCGGTGACCGAGGTGACCCGGGAACAGCGGAAGGTAGAGCCGTAACAGAATCAGATCGCGAACTCCACAACACTCCGCCTCCCATTTCCGGTCTCCACCGAATAGGTGCCCGTCAGCTGTTCAACCAGCATCTGAACTATGGCAAGGCCGAAGCCCGTTGACTTGTTAGCGGTAGCCGGGTCAGCAAGGCCTACGCCATCGTCCTCAATTGTCAGGGTTGCGCGAGCGTCGGTCTTATTCAGTTCAATGAGAACATGGCCTTCCTCTCGATCTGGGAAGGAATACTTGAAGACGTTGGTTACCAGCTCATTTATGATAATGCCGACCGGGATGAGTTTTTTGGAACTGAGAGTAAAGTCTGCTATGTTCTGCTTGATAGTTATTTTCTCGCGTTGAGGAAGTACAGCAACAAGGGCGTTAATGAGACGCTCAATGTAGTCCTTAACCGAAATATCCTCATAGTCTTTTCTAATGAGCAACGTATCGTAGAGGACTCTCATGCTTTGAACGCGAGACATTGCTTCCCGCAAAGCTGCTTGAACCTCAGGGTTGTCGGTAGACTCGGTCTGGAGTGAGAGCAAGCCTTCAACTTGTGCCATGTTGTTTTTTATACGGTGGTGGACTTCCTTGAGGAGGGTCTCTTTCTCGGCAAGCTGCCGTTGGATCTCTTCTTCGGCGCGTTTGCGCTCGGTGATATTGATTATTTGTGCAAGAAGTTTATCCTCAAATAATGGCAGAATACGGGCTTCAAAAACCAATATCGTATTCTGTATCTCAAGTTCATACTCCGTCACTTGAAGTGAATTAGTCGATAAAGCGTCCGCAATGCTTTGCATTATGGTAGAGGCAGCTGGCTCAGGAAGTACTTCGGAAAGTTTGCTTCCTAACAGTTCTTCTTTTTTTAGAAACAAATCATTTTCGTTAGCGGTGGCTATTTCCAGATAAACACCAGCTTTATCATAGGTAATGAAGAGGTCAGGAGT
>JAIVHN010000317.1 GCA_020201015.1 Spirochaeta sp.
GTGAAGGTTGTGCCCCAAGATAGGTTTTACTATTATTCCCGGAAACCCGGAGCGAACGTCACTGTTTCTCACACGTATACAGAAACCGCAACAAGCGTCTCTCGGAAGTCAAAGTATGGACACATTCCAGGAATCGCTGTATCCCGAGAAAAGTATCATTGCTCTCGCTCGCTATGAGCGCATCTTTCCGTTTCTCGCGGGCATCGTGCCAACGTTTCGACAGTCGAGCAGAACTCTCCGTGGTATCACGAGCTTCAACCAACGTGAACCCAGACTCTTTTATTAATTGCTCATTGACTCCTGGTGGACTAAAGAAATACATACCAATAGAACTTCGAGTCGCAATCTCCTCGTTTGAAACCACCCCACCAATTACCAAAGCATCACTAAAGACGAATCGCCCACCAGGCTTAAGCATCTCGTATGTGTTGGTGAGGACTTCTTTGCGACCCGGAACGTGGCACATAACATCGGTGGAGAATATACCGTCAAATGAACCGTCTTCATACGGTAGTTGTTTCGACGCGTCATGTTGTGCAAATTCAACGATGTCGCTCACGTCCTCTTTTTCAGCCAGAGCCGTTGCGGTTTTCACACCTGATGCGTCTATTTCGAAACCTACAACCCGGCAGCCTAAACGTTTTGCTAAGGCTACAGCGTAGCCCCCAGAGCCACATCCGATCTCCAGGATCCTTGAGCTAGATGACAATCGAAGTAGTTCAGGTATTTCATGAGACTCTTCAGTTGAAACCCAACTCGTTTGCCCAAAGTCCTCACCATACGTTTCCACCCGGATTTCGCTATACGTTTCCAACGAGTAATTGCTGTAAGAGCTCTTGTACAGATCAACATTGGCGCTCATGTGGTCTACCTCCTGGGTACCGATCGATTTCACACTGATGCGTGGGTTTTCCAGACATCCAATCTAGCTAAGGTACTCCCTTTCGACATCATTTGAATAGTAGCTGCGACAGCGGGGCCATTATACCGCCCCGGGTTGAGGTAGGTCGATGTGGGAAACGTCAAGCAGCTTTAGATGAAATCATTGAGCCCCACCCAACCGCTGAGTCCGTGCTCGAGGAACTGCTGTAACATTCCTCCGTTGACAACCGGCACCGGCGGAAGTAGTCTGGAGCCATGTCTGCAATGCACCAGATGATACAGGATGCAGTGGTTGCTGAGCTCGCATCAGATGAGCGCATTCTGTCGGTCTACCTTCTTGGTAGCGCCGTCGCCGGGCGATTGCGGGCAGATAGTGATGTCGATATCGCCATAATGGCGCACCCCGGCACTCACCTCCCTGAGCTAGACCGAGCCCAGATCGCCGCGGGACTCTCGTACCGTTTAGGACGGCAGGTCGATGTCGGAGTCCTCTCTTCCCGCAACCTTGTCTATGCCAACGAGGCGTTGCACTCCGGCATCCGACTTTACGCACGCGACGCCGACGCAGCGGCGCTGTATGCAGCCAACCTTCTGGGCCTCTACCTGGAGTTCAACGAGCGGCGGCAGGAGATTATCAATGCCTACACCCTCTGAAGGCCCAGACAACGTGCTCATAAACAAGGGCGCAATCATTGAACGATCTCTCAAGCGCATGCGAGAAGAGTACCGCGCTGACCCAGACTTGCGTAACTACACGCACATTGACGCCATGATCCTCAACATTGAACGCGCCTGTCAGGCCGCCATTGATGCGGCGCAGCACATAGTAGCAACGCGCCGATTAGGCGTACCTCAAACCAGCGCCGAGGCCTTTATCCTTCTGGAGAAGGCTGGTGTGCTCACTCCTGATAGTGCCCGGAGCATGGTTGCCATGACCGGATTCAGGAACATTGCCGTCCATGAATACCAAAGCCTGGACATGTCGGTGCTGCACGCCATTGCAGGTGAACGCTATCAAGCTCTCATTGATTTCTGCCGGGTACTTGGCGTTCGTGTAGAGATTTCCGACACCTGATGCGCTCCCGGCCGGGATGAGCTCTACCATGGCCGCGAAGGCGAGGTGCAAGGCAAAGCTGAGGGCAAGTCCAAGTCCGCACCTCCCTTCGATTCTACCTGGGTCCATCTTGCAGTAGAAAAAGAACGAGCCTTCACCGCCAAAATGAGAATCCGTTCGGCCTCGACCGAGTAGAATACCCGCCACACTGTGAGAATCATTTACTTGGCGCAGCATTTCGGCTGCGTTGGATTTAACGTAGGAAATCGGGCGGATATCTGATTGTAGGTTCATAACACCTCCGGTCCGAATATGATTCGTTTTTCAGTCTCTTCTGTCAGGCCACCGGGCTATCGCCTCCGATCGTCTCAGCAAGGAGTGCGGCGGAACCAGCACAAAGTTCCCAAAATGTGTCTTCTTAAGAAACTCCTTTTGTGCAGTCGCTATGTCTTTGAGCAAAAAGGTGTTTGCGACCAGGGGGCGTATTTCATCTTTTTCAATGTAATCAATGAGGTTTGAAAAGATCGGTTCATCCCAGGCTGTGCAACCAATAAGCGGTAAGTCCTTTCGGGGATTGCTTCCTTAATGTCACAATACAGGTAGCGCCAGACCTTGCGCCGGCGCTCGATATGCGGCTTGAACATGGGCCCGCTTGACAGCCTTCCGGCGCTCCGTATTCTGCGGCGACTCTGCAGCGACGCGTACACTGTTGAACTCCCGATCACCTTTTTCGACCATGGTTGTAGTATACACGCTGAATAGCGGATAGGTGGAAATGGCAACCCCGTTTCACCACTTGGGGGCGCATCCGGGCCTGAACTCTGTGACTCAGAAGGAGCTTTCAAGTACCTTTCGTAAGGCGACCTTGAGATACTTGGTGAACACCGAACCGACAACGTTGAATCAATCTCGGTAGCGCTACAGGAACGGAAGTATACTAATCTGGGAGACAACATGATTTCATTTAGAGAGAAAGCTCGGCGGGAAGGTGAGGCAATAGGCAAGGCTGAGGGTCTTGCAGAAGCGCTTCTTAGGCAGCTTGAGCGTAGGTTTACACTCAATTCAGTGGAGCTCGAACGGGTCCGTGAGGTCAGCGATGTGGCAAATCTTCAAGCGGCACTGGATGAGATTATAGAACCCGACGCAACCGCCAAGTCCGTGGTGGAAAAGCTGCGGTATGTAGTCAGGTTGTACCGTGTGGCCGCGGTGTCGCCTATTTAGTGCACGATAACAACACCCCCGATCATTACTGCTGCCACGAATTTGTGCTTTTGGAAACCGACGAACCAAGCGAAACATATAACGGTGTCTTTGGATAGCCATAACGACAAGCTCAGCCGCGGCGAATAGGCGTCGGCTGAAGCGCATGGTTAGCGGTTCGCTTCGAGCTTCTTGAAAAAGAACAGTTCGGGATCCCCGTCATCCAAATTATGAACAACACCACTCGGTTCATATGACATCCTTTGCATGAGTGCTTTCATTGGCTCATTGGATTCATTGGTTGACGTAAACAGTTTCCCTGTCTTGTATATCGCTTCGAGATGCGAGACTAGAGCGGTGCCCACTCCCTTGCGTCGACTCGTCTCTGCAACTATCAACATGGAGATGAATCCCTGCGAGAAGAAAGTGTACTCGAGTACGGCATATCCAGCCACTGCATCATCGACCATGGCTACAAAAGCACTGGCCCCTGACACCCACTCGCGAATGCGCCATCTCCGGTTCTCATCGTGTGCTGCCGCGTGCCCCCTGTGTCAACGGCTATGATTGCATCAATATCGGCTCGTGTTGCCTTACGAATCTCCATTATTCCTCTCCGCTAACTACTGTTTATCAGGATCCGGTCGAAAACTGTTCGACACGCGATTCCACCAGCATCGAACTCCATTTCTCAAAAATACTAATGCGTGGTATTGTAGGCCACAAGGTTTCTGAGGTCTATTTCATCAAAAGCATTGAGATGCTGCGAAAAGGTGCTTTACGAGTCCGTAAGGGCAGTGTTTTTGTTGAGGTAACCGGGAATGCACCCTATAATGCGGCTCAAATAAGACATATTTGATCGTGTCACAACTGTGAGGTTAGCCATGGGCATGTTATCTACTACTCGACTTGCTTCCAAAATTGGTATGGAGCGGGACGCTCTGGTCAAGTTGCTGGCGGAGCGAGGGCTTATGGACCTCAGCACCGGCAAATGGGAGCTCACCGAACGCGGAACCGAGCTTGGCGGTGACAAGCGTGAGTTGCAGGACGGAAATACATACATCGTCTGGCCGGATACTCTGGGAGACTCACTGGGAGTAGATGCAAAGCCCAAACCAGAGCCACGTGCAGGCGGCACGAACGGGCATCTATACTCGAGTGCTATTGCTG
>JAIVHN010000032.1 GCA_020201015.1 Spirochaeta sp.
CAACGAGAAAGCATCGCTCTGCGGCAAGCCGCTGCAGGGTCTCAGCTACCTCATCCTCGTCATAACTGCTCTTTCCCAATCCCATGCCAAAAGCGTAGCCGAAGATTCACGACACCGCAAGCACCGAGCATAATTCAAAGCTCCATAGCGCCTTGTGCATTGCTTGAGATTCTGTAAGAATCACCGCTGTTATGCAGGTTGCGATTATTACGACACTCGAACAGTTCGGAGCCTTTTTTCTGTTCTGGATGAGCTCGCTACGTTCGGTATTTCGCAGGCCCTTCCGAGGCCGCCACCTCCTTGAACAGCTGGAGCGAATTGGGGTGGAGTCGGTACCAATCATCGGCCTCTCGAGTCTTGCTATTGGAATGATTTTCTCACTGCAGATGGTACAGCTACTGCAACCATTTCGTGCCGAGGTGGCGGTTGGCACTGCGGTTGCGGTTACCTTAGCTCGTGAGTTAGCCCCCATCATAACGGCGCTCATGTTAATTGGTAAAAATGGTTCGGCCATGGCGGCAGAGATCGGCACCATGCGGGTTACCGAACAGATCGACGCCATGGAGACAATGTCGGTGGATCCGATACAGTTTCTGACCACGCCTCGGGTAATGGCCTGCATTGTGATGTTCCCTATGCTCACCTTAATGGCCAATGTGGTTGGTGTGTTCGGTGCATGGGTCATTGCGGTGGGCGTGATGGATGTAGAGTCGGCTACCTACCTTGAGCAGATGTTTAGAGTGCTTAGCGCCGGAGACATCTTGCAGGGGATGGTAAAGGCCGCAGTCATGGGATACTTGACAGCGATCATCTGTACTTTTTATGGATACTACGCTGAGAATGGGGCTCAAGGGGTTGGCGAAGCTTCGACAAGGGCGGTGGTCACCTCATCGGTAGCTATACTGATTGCCGACTACGTCATGGCCATGGCCTTTTGGGGATGAGTAGGATAGCGGTATGAGCATGATCCGTGTGGAGGATGTCTACAAGGCTTTTGGAGAGATTGAAATACTCCGAGGCTTAAGTCTCAATATAGAAGAAGGCGAAATCACCACCATTATCGGGCAAAGCGGAACCGGCAAAAGCGTGTTTTTTAAACATCTCATTGGTATACTAAAACCGGATACAGGAAAGATCTGGTTTCATGATACCGAGGTCACAGCTGCGGACAACGATACCTTGGTAGAGATTCGCAAACATTTCGGCTACGCTTTTCAAGGAGCCGCGCTTTTCGACTCAATGAACGTTGCAGAAAACATTGCATTTCCTTTACGCGAGGTACTTGGAATTACAGACAAGAAAGACGCGGCCCGCCGGGTTAGTGAAATGTTGGACTGGATTGGCTTGCCCGGCATTGAGAACAAGCGCCCAGCCGAACTTTCGGGCGGAATGCGCAAGCGAGTCGGGGTAGCGCGCGCACTGGTGACAAAACCGGACGTGCTGTTGTTTGATGAGCCGACAACCGGACTTGATCCGGTGTTAGGGGAAACCATTAACGACTTGGTGGTTCGTGTGAACAAAGAGCTGGAACTCACATGTGTTGTCATTACGCACGATATTCAGGCATCTTTTCGCATTTCGGACAAGATCGCTTTTCTGCATGAAGGAGTTGTTGCGGTTGAGGGCAGTCCTAAGGAGGTTGCTCGATCAACTCATCCGCTTGTGAAAAAGTTTATAGAGAACTCGTTTAACGAACTGGAAGTATAAAGGTCATGAATCGAATTGCAAAAATTGGACTATTTTTCCTCGTCATTGGCGTCGGCGGGGTAGCGTATATACTTGTTGCTGTTGACCAATTTGACCGGCAGGCAACCTACGAGGTCACGGTCATAATGGACGACGCGATGGGGTTAACGACCAACACTCGTGTAAGCATGGCGGGAGTTCCGGTTGGGACCATTCGTTCAATAGAGCTCGAGAATGGAAAGGCGAAACTAACCATTGCGATCGAAGAAGGCGTGGATATCTTTGAGGATGCGGTCGTGTCGAAGCAGGCATCATCTTTGCTCGGAACCTCGGTCATCTCTATTGATCCTGGAAGTCAAGGCGCAGCATCCATGGGAAATGGGGACACGATACACACCGTTGTTACCAGTGGAGATTTTGGCGGTACGCTGAATGCTGCAGAAGCGGCCGGACAGGAAATGGCCCAAATTCTTAAGGAGTTCCGTGAGGAACTCATGACCGAGGCTGCCACGCAGGGAATTGCAGAGATTATTGAGAACCTACGGCAGACCTCATTGGCTACTCGAGAGCTGCTTGATCAAAATCTTAAGCTCTTAGCCGGGACGCTGGAAACCATAGACCGCTTTGCTACGCGTGTGGAGGGGCAAACCCCGGATGAGCTGGAGCGGATCTCGGTAGTTTTGGAGAACGCGGCCAGTATTAGCGACCGCCTTGAACGAATTATCGGTGATGGCGAGGATGACCTTGCCATAACACTAGCCGAGCTCAGGCGCTCTGCAGAGCAGCTCTCGGCCTCGATGAACCGCATAAGCAGAGTCAGCGAGGATGTGCAGGATGTCAGTGGAACCATTCGCAGCGGCGAAGGCACCATAGGGCGAATTGTGTACGACGACGAGTTGTATACTCGAGTAACGGCAATTACCGCAAGCGCTGAGACAATTGTCGAGCGCATCGTCGGGCTGGAGGCGCAGGTCGCGTTTCAAAGCACCTATCTTACAAGCGCCGAGACGGCGCAAAGCGAGTTTGCCCTGAGGCTGTTGCCTCGTACCCGCGACCGCTACTACGAACTTGGCATTGTGAACGCACCGGACGATGTGGTGCAGCGGACAACAACCACAACTACCGTCGACGGTGGCAACGAGACTGTAGAGACCCAGGAGCGTGCCCGCGATGAAATTCGCTTTAACGCGCAGTTGGCACGGATTTTCGGCCCGGTCACGCTCCGCGGCGGCCTCATTGAAAGCACGGGCGGTTTCGGGCTCGATGTCCGCCCATTTCGGCAACTGGAGTTAAGTGGCGAGATGTTTGACTTCGGCGCCAATGACAACCCAAACCTGCGAACCTCTGGTACCGTTTACCCATTCTACGACCCGGAAGGAGCTTACCCATGGTACTGGCTTTACCTCACCGGCGGTGTTGACAACACCCTCAATCCGGATGAGCGCGAGTATTTTCTGGGTGGCGGGCTCCGCTTTACAGATGAAGAGATTCAGGGCTTGATTGGCTTAATTCCGCTGGGCCAGTGAGCAAAGGTCGGGCTTTGAGCACATAAGCTCCATGAAGCCCCCCGAGCACGTTGACCGAGTTTCAAGAAATCGATACCGTTCAAGGTACCTAATCAGCCAGTCACAATAGGATGCGCTACCACAGTAGCAAAATCCACCACAGCTACAAGGAACAAACGAGGATAGTATGCAGATACGCACATTACATAATCGCCTTTCAAAGGCTTTGGTGCTCGAGAACCCGCACTCCACGCTTGACCAGGAACTCGAGTCCTTTGGAATTGAGGTAGAGCGGCTCCCTGAATCCGCCACCCGTGATGTGGATCTGGTATGCCGCAGGCTCCAGGAGGGTGGGCACGACCTACTCTTTAAACGGAGCCGTTTCCCGGTCGATGAGCGGGTGCTCGAGGCATCGCCTCACCTTGCTGCTGTCATGCTCTGCTGCATAGGTGACGACTCGGTAGATAAACTCGCGTGTGCGCGCCATGGGGTCATGGTCATGAACGACCCAATCAGCAACGGCCGCTCGGTAGCCGAGATGGTTATTGGTGAAATGATCTGTCTTGCGCGGCGAATTTTCATTGCGCATGAGGCAGGTCGTGAACACCTGTGGACGAAAGAGAGTAGCGGACGCTTTGAGGTTGCAGGCAAGCACATAGCAGTTGTCGGCCTGGGAAATATTGGCCGGCAGGTGGCGCAATTGGCCGCATCTCTTGGTATGCGCGTGTTATTTTACGACCAGTCGGATGTTGCCCGTGAGGTGGGGAGCGCTTTAGGTTGGACTTCGTGCGGATCAATTGACGAGGCGTTTCGCAAAGCGGATGTAGTTACACTGCACCTCTCGGCCGAGGACTCCGACGGCAAAAAGAATGTACGTGTCATAACCGCCGAACACTTCGCTCAGCTGGCCGCCGAATGCGACAAGAAAAGTCCGCGCGTATTCATTAATGCTGCTCGCGACTTTCTCTATGATCCGGAGGACTTAAAGCAAGCGCTTGCCGACGGCACAATCCGGGCAGCTGCGGTTGATGTTTTTCCAGATGAGCCGGGCAGCCGTGAAGACGGTTGGCACAACCCGTATGCCGACACGAATCTGATAACAACAACTCCCCATATTGGGGCCGCAACCGAAGATGCCCAACCGCGCATTGCAGTCCATATGGCTATGAGTGCCCACATGCTCGACCAACGCGGTGCAGTTCGTGATACCGTATTTCGCCCCAAGCTGCAGATCAGCCTTGATACTCGTCCACCATACTGGGCTCTCTCGGTTATTCACAGCGACCGGCGTGGTACAAAAAAGGCAATCAGCGATGCCATTTTCGAGTCCGGGGCAAACAACATCGATTCCAGCCATCGTGACTTACCGCGCTACGGTATAGCGTACGACATCAGCGCAATGGACAAACCGCTCTCGGATGAGGAAATCCAGCATATGATCCGAAAAGCCTGTGAAATTTCAGACGATCCATATGCAGTTCGGTCCGTACGCCAGTTCCATGTCGACGAACACCACCTTTAGGCCGCGGATACCGCACAACACCATGGCACAAACCGGTTTTTACACGGTGCTTTCGCACCACTACGACGCCCTGTTCCCAGCGGAAGAAGACACTCTCACCTTTCTCACATCGCAGCTAAGCTCAGCTGTGCCGGTCCTTGATGCGGCCTGTGGTAGCGGGAACTATACCCATGCGCTGCTTGGCAAGGGTTTTGATGTCTATGGCCTTGATTCCGAGGCGGGGATGATTGAGCATGCACGCGCCAAAGGGCGCTCGGAGCGCTTCTTTGTGGGTGACATGCTCAATCTCCGGGAGCTGCCGCCAGCACCCTTCGGCGGCATATTCTGCATCGGGAACTCGCTGTCGCACGTATCCTCAAAGGCCGAGGTAGAGAACTTTGTGGTTCAAGCCAAGGAAGTGATGCTAAGCGGGGGGCCGCTCCTTCTTCAGGTCATGAACCCCGAGCGTCTGATTGCCAACGAGGCGGTTGCCCTGCCTCGCCTCGAAGCTACCGGTGTAACAATGCACCGCACCTACACCTACAACCCCGAGCTGGAGCTCATAGAGTTCACTGCGCGGTTAGTCACCGACAGAAGTGAGGACGTGGAACTAAGCCAAACCTTGCTATGTGTCACCGAGGAGCTGCTTCGCCGCTACCTTCTCAGAGCCGGATTTACAGCTCTTGAGGTTGCAGCCGACTTCTCCGGGGCTGCTTTTGAGCGTTCTCACTCCCCCATGCTGGTCATAAGCGCACGCGCGTAGTTGGTGCTTTTTGGTCCGGGGGGCTAACAAGGAGGCGGTACAGGCGGTACGCCAACGAGTCTCGCGCTTCAAGTTTGACAGTGATGCTTAATAGATACTGAGCTCATTTGTTGCCGGGCTTGCTCACGCATGACTTGATCACAAGCGACTCAAGCCGGACCGCAAAGTCCGGCAGCAGACGGTCCAGCAGCATGCGTCCGCCACGACGCAGAACGGCCCTGCCAGCCGCAAAACTGCGGCGGTCAAGGTATGGGGCACCTTCCCAACTCTCTAAAACGGCGCGCAGATGTGCTTCATCAATTCCAAACTCGCCTGCGCAGACACCCAACCGCACTCCCTCACTGGTACGGAGCCCTAAGAGAAAACGCTCGAGCAGCAGATCCTGAAAGCTGAGATACTCAAGCGTGTGTGCCGAACCGGGGGCGTCTTGGCTCTTCATTACGCGCAGATACTCGAGGAGCCCTGGGTTGGTAATGCGTACTGCCCGGGCGCTCGAGTTCACAGCTGGGGCCACGGCTGGCACTTCGGCCGCCACTACGGACGACGCTACAGCCAACGGAAGTGTGCCGACAGCGCCAGGGCCCAATCCAATGTAGGGTCGCCCCCGCCAGTAGCCGGAGTTGTGTCGCGCGTGTTTTCCAGGCAGGCAGAAGTTTGAGATCTCGTACTGTCGGTAGCCATGGCGGCGCAGTAACGCGGCGGCCGTCTCCCACAAGTTGTCGCGGTGAGAAGGCGCACCCAAACTCACCAGACCTTCGTTGATCTGGCGGTCCAATGGTGTGCCCTGCTCCACCGTGAGCGAGTAGAGTGAGATGTGTTGCGGTGCGTAGGACAGAACTCGGTGCACATCTGCCGCTACATCGACATGACTCTGACCCGGCAAACCGGTCATAAGGTCAAGGCTTAACTGGAAACTGCCGTTTTGCTGCACCGCCTCCAGCGCCTGTCGCACCATACTGCTGTCCGCCTGTCTGTCCAGGGCGCGAAGGAACCGGTCCTCAAAACTCTGAATGCCGAGACTAAGTCGATTGACGCCGGACTCGGCCAGAACGGCAAGTTTTTCGGGGTCGAGACTCTCAGGGTTAGCTTCAAAGCTCCACTCGAATACATCTACCGAGGTTTCCGCCGCTCCATAGTTCACAGGCGCAAAGAGCCGCGCAAGTCGGCCAAGGAAAGGTGCCAAAAGCTTGCAGGGAACCAGGCTCGGCGTACCGCCGCCAAGGTAGAGCGAACTCACGTGGGCATTCGGATAGATGTTTTTATACCACTCGGCCTCGCGCAGAATGCCTCTAAGCGTGGCGTCAATACGGGCCTCGCCTACATCGGTCTCGCTATAAAAATCACAATAGCCGCACCGGGTGCTGCAGAAAGGCAGGTGCAGGTAGACCATGAGCTCATTTGGCCGTCCCAGTTTTAAGGCTGTCTCAATCTGCGCATCTATCATGCGTCGAGTCTACACGAACACCACGCCCCTTGTCGGGTGCAGCCAAACCCTTTTTATCCGAACTGTCTTGACACATGGTTCAATCCGCGCCACCTTCAATGCCATGTCCAGAACCGTGCTTTCTATGCTTGCAACTGCCGCAACACTGAGCCGTGCAGAGTTCCAATAAGTTAAGCGAGAACGCCCATGCGCGCGCGCATCCTGTCTGATCCAATTCCCCGCCTTTTGTGGCGACTCTCACTCCCGAGCATAGCCGGACTGTTGCTTGTTGGTATTAACCAGCTCATTGACGGCGTCTTTGTAGGCCAGTTTGTGGGCGAAGCCGGGCTCGGAGGCGTCTCACTGGCCTTGCCTCTTACGCAGGTCACGCTTGGTCTGGGGGCAATGATCGGCAGCGGTGCAGGCTCTATCCTCAGCCGAGCCATCGGTGCAGACAATAAACTCTTACAGAGCACAATTATTCCGGCTATGAATAGTGTAGCACTCCTGCTGGCCGTGGCCGTAGCTCTTATCGTCGTACCCAACGCAGCCGCGATAATTCGCATCATGGGTGGCACCGGGGAGCTTGTAGACCTCGGCAGCGAGTACTTGCGCATAATGGCGGCCGGAGCAATTTTCCCTATTTGGGGGCTGGGGTCCAACCTTCTCATTCGCGCCGAAGGCCGCATGGTTGCAGCAATGGTACGCACGAGCGTAACGGTGATTGCAAATACCATTCTAAACTACATTTTTATGGGTGTGCTCGGCTGGGGTATGACCGGCGCAGCCCTTGCCACGGTGCTCGCCATGGCGTTGTTCTGCCTCACCGGCATAAGCTACTTCAGCTCAAACAAGCCCACTTTCGAGACTCGAGTAGCGGCGCTAAGTTTTGACCGCACCCTCATACGCGAAATTGTGTCTGTTGGTGCCCCTTCGCTGGTCTTACAAGTTATGGGCCTCATACAGCAGTTGGTCACCTACCGGCTCTTAGCCTATCACGGCGGTGCTGGCGATATTGCCTTTTTTGGTGCGGTTCACCGCCTTTTCTTTGTCGCCCTGCTGCCCGCGAACGGCTTTGTGCGGGCCTTGCAACCAGTAGTAGGAATAAACTATGGGGCCGGAAAGTACCGCAGAGTTCGTACGGCGGTGGTTGTGTTTCTCAGCGCAAACATAGCCCTGTTGCTGGGCCTTTGGCTGCTGCTTAATACATCGCCATCGCTGTTTCTCTCGACCATGCTGCCGGGGCGAGTATTTACAGTTACCGAGATAGGCAATTATCGCCTCTTTGTAACTCTATTGCCGATGCTGAGCATGATCTTTATCACAGTGACCTATCTCCAGGCGGGGCGGTACTACTGCTTGCCATAAGCCTCGGTCGCTTGCCGACATCGACCATAGACACCGATGAATAGAGCGACGAAAACAGACTTGACATACCCCGGTGGGGTATATTAGCTTACAAAAAGCGTAAGCAAAGGACGGCCAGTATGAGCGTACAGAACTTCGACATAGCCGAGTATAATTCGGCCTCCGCCCAGACATCGAGCGACTCGGAAAACGGGGGGAATGAAACCAAAGAAACTCTTGTTATCGACGGAATGAGCTGTGCAGCCTGTGCCGCATCTATAGAGACGGTATTAAGAGGCGTCCCGGGAATACAGCAAGCAGGCGTCAATTTTGCCTCGGAGAAGCTAAACCTCCGCTATGACCCCGACACTATTCGGCTTTCGGAGATCAAGAAACGGGTAAAGGATGTTGGATACGGACTGCGCGAGCAGGACGACGACGCAGATGCAGATGCAGAAGTAGCCAAGATGAACCAGGCGAAACGACAGCTGGTAATCTCGTCATTGTTGGCCGGATCGGTCATGGTGCTCATGGTCGTTCACATGTTCGTCGCTCAGGTGCCCGGATATCTTGGGATCGTTACCTTGCTGGGTGCGCCAGTTGTATTCGGACTGGGTTTTCATGTGCATATCGCGAGTTTCCGGGCGCTTCGCAGCGGCCGGCCAAACATGGACGTCTTGGTCTCCCTGGGTTCGCTACCGCCCTTTCTCATTGGCTTGGTCGGGTTCTTTTTTCCGGTACAGACTTTCATCGAGATGGCGACCACCATTATGACCTTTCATCTCATTGGAAAATACTTGGAGGCACGCGCAAAAGGTCGAGCGTCACAAGCTATACGCAAGCTCATTCAAATGGGTGCAAAAACCGCAAATATTTTGGTAGACGGAAAGGAAACTGAGGTTGAGGTCAAGGAGCTCAAGACGGGCGACATCATGATTGTCAAGCCGGGTGAGAAGGTTCCAACCGACGGGCGCGTGATGTCGGGAGAAAGCCGTGTAGATGAAAGTATGGCAACCGGTGAGCCTGTGCCTGTAGCCAAGGCTGAAGGTGACGAGGTTATTGGAGCAACCATTAACAAAAACGGCGCCTTGCGGGTAGAGGTGACCAAGGTCGGCAAAGACACCTTTCTCTCCCAAGTAATAAAACTGGTGGAGGAGTGCCAGGGGACCAAGGTGCCTATTCAAGAGTTTGCAGATCGAGCAACCAGTTTCTTTGTCCCTATTATCCTAACTATTACTGCCTTAACGTTCATCTCGTTTAATCTCTTCCCGGAGTTCCACCAAGGAATTATGCAGTGGGGAGCAGGCTTCCTGCCGTGGGTTAATCCGGATCTTACACCGCTTACCGCCGCTTTTATAACATCTACCGCAGTGCTGGTTATTGCCTGTCCTTGTGCCCTTGGCTTGGGAACGCCCACCGCCCTAATGGTTGGGAGCGGCATTGGTGCCGAGCGAGGCATACTCATTCGCAATGGCGAAGCGGTGCAGACAATGAAGGATATCCGTGCCATTGCCTTTGACAAGACCGGCACCATTACCGAGGGGCGGCCGACCGTGACCGACATAGTAAGCGGCAACGGTGTAAGCGAGGAGCAGCTCCTCAGCGCGGCCGCCGCCCTCGAACGCAGCAGCGAGCACCCCCTCGCGCATGCGGTGGTTGAAGCTGCCGAGCAGCGTGAACTCCCGGTGACCGAGGTAGAGTCGTTCGAGGCCGTCACCGGTGCCGGTGTCCGCGGTACCCTCGACAGCGAGATCCTGCGAGTGGGCACCCGGCAAATGATGAGCGACGCGGGACTGGACCCGTCTCCGTTTGAGTCGGACCTGGAAAGGCTCGAGACCGAGGCCAAGACCGCCATGCTTGTCGGCCGAGGAGATCGCATTTTGGGAATTATCGCGGTCGCCGACCCGGTCAAGGAGGAGTCGCTCAAGGCAATTGCCGCGCTTGAGAAGAGAGGCATTCGAACTGCAATGATCACCGGAGACAACGAACGCACCGCGGCCGCTATAGCCAAGAAGGTAGGAATCTCGCGGGTGATTGCGGGAGTACTTCCGGACGGCAAGGTAGACGAGATCCGGCGCCTTCAAGAAGAGTTCGGACTGGTTGCTATGGTGGGTGATGGAATAAACGACGCTCCGGCTCTCAAGCAGGCAAACGTAGGAATTGCCATTGGTACCGGTACTGACGTTGCAATTGAGGCCGCCGACGTGACACTGGTGCGTGGTAGTCTTGAAGGGCTCGTGACCTCGGTCAATCTCTCCACCGAGATCTTCCGTAAGATTAAACAGAACTACTTCTGGGCATGGGCCTACAACGCGGTTGCCGTGCCCATTGCGGTGTTCGGTCTCTTACATCCAATGATCGGTGCAGCGGCCATGGCAATGAGCTCACTTAACGTTGTCTATAACTCACTGCGGCTCAAGAAACGGCCTATTTGACTCAAACGAGTAGCCGGACCTCAGGGCTCAACCTGCGGAGGAGGAGAAGCTGCTGGCCCAATGTGAAGGCTCGCCTGCATGGGCCTCTTTCAAGCACACCTTTTTCCTCACCGTCTCATGCGTTATACTTAAACTCGTGAGAGTTCATGTAGACAGACATCGGACACCCAGGACCTTTCTTAGTCAGCGCGCCGTCTTATTGGTTGCGGTCTTGTTTTTGGTGCTTTCTCCAGCTCCACTCTTGGCCCATCCCCATGTATTCATTGACGCCCGCGTGCAGTTGGATTTCGACGAGACACATCTACAAGGGTTTTGGGCCGAATGGGAGTTTGACCGCCTCTTCACCTCAATGATCGTTCTGGACTTCCGCGTACCGCGTGAAGGTGAGTTCTCACAGGAACAAATACAGGCTATTGAGCAAGGGGCCTTCTCCAATCTGCAGCATTACAACTACTTTGTTTTTGTTGTGCATGACGGCAACCGCATGCCCGCGGGCCGCGTGGAAAACTTCACAGCGTTCATGCGCGACGGAAAAATAGTATATCGATTCTTCGTTCCGTACAGGGTTGAGCTATCCTCCGAGTACGAGAGCCTGCGCATTCAGATGTATGATCACACCTTCTTCACCGACATAACGTTCCACGAAACCGACCCTGTTCGAAGCAGCGCAAATAATGCAATTGAGAAACGCGTTGAAGTGCGCCGAGACCAAGACAACAGGATTAACTTTGACCCAACGGACACCCCAGGTGCGCGCGAAGATGTCGAGTACAGCGGCGTTACGTATCCATACGAGCTGCTCATTCAACTTCGGCGCCTATAACTTCATCCATAAAGCTTTATAGCCTTGCGAATTCTGCCAAAATGCTTCATTATTTAAGCTGTGATGAAGCATGTGGAGGTCCCTATGGGAATGTTTGATACGATCCTGCTTGAGAAAGTTACCCATTGTACCGAGTGTGGGGCACTTATTGAGTCCCTGCAGACCAAGCAGTTTGGCCAGCATCTTGAGGAGTATCGCGTAGGGGACATAATTGAACCGTCCCCGGTAATAACCGGTATTATTACAGAGCAGATCTTTTGCCCCGCGTGTCGAAGCAGTGAGCAAACGGTCTACCTGACTATCTGGCAAAGCCTGCTAACCGGAATCTACGACAATGTAGCCTCCGCCGAAAAAGATATGCTTGGTATTGATCGCTCGGATCTGCTTTCTCATTTATTGCGTCATCAGCGAGCGGAACGCATGTGGAGTCGACGCTTTGAGAAACTCTACAACGAACTGACACAGTACCATGAGTACGAGCAAGATACGGCTGCCGTGAAGGCTGCCGACCATGGATCGCTCAGGTACCTTCATATAACCGAACACTTGAAGCAACCGGATCCCTTGGCAAGCATTCTGGAAAACCACAATGCCGATACCGAAGAATTTTTCGAGTCGCAGGACTAGTAAGTAGCTCCGGCGCTGCTACGATTCAGCTCAGCAGAAAGCCGCACGCTCCTCTTTGGCGCACTAATTTCTTCAGCCAGTTCTTAATCCGGGCACATACAAGGAGAACGCACTATGGGCTATCCTTTGCGAAGCAGCACCACGACCGAAGGTCAACGAATGGCCGGGGCTCGTTCATTGTGGCGAGCCAACGGTATGCGCGAGGAGCATTTCGGCAAGCCAATTATCGCTGTCGCCAACTCGTTTACTCAGTTTGTCCCCGGGCACATGCATCTGCATGAAGTAGGACAACTCATTAAAGCTCGAATTGAAAACGCTGGCCTTTTTGCGGCGGAGTTCAACACAATTGCAATAGATGACGGGATTGCAATGGGGCATGACGGAATGCTGTACTCACTCCCCTCACGCGAGCTTATCGCCGATAGCGTCGAGTACATGGTAAACGCGCATAGAGCAGATGCCCTCATCTGTATTAGCAATTGCGACAAAATCACACCGGGAATGATGATGGCAGCCATGCGGCTCAATATTCCGACAATCTTCGTCTC
>JAIVHN010000158.1:0-2177 GCA_020201015.1 Spirochaeta sp.
GCCAACTGGCCGATCCAGAGCTGTACCGCGGTGACCAGAATGGAGCTACTGCTGCATCGCTGGCTGCGCGACTGCATGATATAGAAAGCGAGCTGGCCTCCAGCTACGAGCGTTGGGACAAACTCGAAAAGCGTCGTGCCGCCGAGGCCTCTGGCTGAGCGGCATCGGCCGAGCTATCCTGCCCTGCCACCCCTTTCAAACCAGCCCCGGCCCCTTGTAACACCGCGCAGCCCCCGGGTATAACACGGTATGAGCGAAGAAACAGCTGTTATCGGAATTGTTACGGTTTCAGACAGAGCAAGCGGCGGCGTGTATGTAGATAAAGGCGGACCGGCGGTCTATGACTGGCTCAATGAGCGAATTATTACGCCGTGGATAGCCATTCGACGTGTTATTCCTGACGACCGGGACGGTATTGAGGCTACTTTGTGCGAGCTTGCTGACGATAAAAACTGCTGCTTGGTGGTGACCACCGGTGGGACCGGCCCGGCGCCTCGTGACCTCACACCAGAGGCAACCGCGGCAATCTGCAATCGTCTTATGCCTGGGTTTGGGGAGCTCATGCGTAGCGAGTCCTTAAAAGTTGTGCCGACTGCTATCTTATCGCGTCAGACGGCAGGCATACGTGGGCGCTCACTTATAGTAAACCTCCCGGGAAATCCGTCTGCAATTGCCGACTGCCTCAACGCTGTCTTTCCTGCTGTTCCGTACTGCGTTGAGCTGCTTGAAGGCCCGTACATCGACACAGATCCAGAAAAACTTACCGCATTTCGCCCGCGCCATGCCCGCCGCCGAGAGGAAACGTAAAATATTCCTGGGTGACTATGCACCTTGGCTGTGACCCACCTGCCGAAAAAACTCTTACCGGCTGCGCTTGTCGGCCTCGGCATCTATGTCGAGTATGACGTTTCGTATGTCCCGTTCTCCAAAACTGTTAAGGGCAGTACGCAACCCAAATTGGTTCTCACGAAATACAGATATTGTTTTGTATGCCACATAGGTGTGTGGGCGTCCGCCAAGGTTAACCTCGCGGAAATACCAACCACCGTAGATATCGGTATGTTTACGGTCAAGCGACTCTGCAAGCTTCCACACTATGGTGAACTCGCCGCTGGACTCCACCTCGTCGGTGATGAAGTAGTGCAGCTCGTGCTCGTAGTTGCTCCCGAACCCGAGTACCCGGAACGAGAGTTCTTGACGGGTCCGAACATACGAGTCGTTGTCCGAGCACAGGATTTCTGCTTCAACGAGTCTCCCAAGGAACTCGGGATGAGCCTCAAGGTCTTGTGCGGCCGACACAAAGCCCTGCAGTGGGGTTGAAAAGACTGCGTGCATGTGACCCGAAACCATGATCTCGCCTTCGCCTTCCGGCTTGCCAACATACTTGTCGACCAACATCGGCTCGCCGATATTTTCCGTCACCTCGTTCGGCGGCACAGTGTTCTGGAGGAGCAACTCGGGCATATCTGGGGGTGATACAGGTGCTTCACACTGCTGCTGGGCTATAAGTGTTGGGGCAACAAAAATCGCGATTACTACTAAAAAAACTACTATGATGTGCGCTTGTCTTGCCAAACTGGACATTCCTCCGCTGTTTTGGTACTTTTAAGTAGTGGGCAGCATAATTACTACGTGCTGCGCCGTTAGACACGAGAATAACGCTAAACGCGTTTATTTCACAGCCAACAGTACATGAAGGAGATGAAAATGGCACAACAGCGAAACCCTTTCCAAGAAGGCCTTTACGCAGGGCTCGGCATGGCGCTACGAACCAAAGAGCGGGTGGAGGAATACGCCAAGAAAATTGCGAGCGAATACCAAATGAACGAAGATGAAGGCAAACGTTTTCTTGATGATATGGTAAAAGAATCCAAGGAAACGCGAACGCGACTTGACGAGATCGTTGAACAACGCTTTCAGGCCTTTGTTGACGAGTCAGGGCTTCCGCGGAAAGAAGACGTGGACAAGCTTACAAAGAAAATTGCCGACTTAGAAAAGAAGTTGGATCAGAAGTAAGCTCTTTAGAGGATACACACTATTCGTTTTTCAAAGCTGCGTCGTGGCGCGGTGGTCTCAAGATACGGAGAGATAATCTCGGTTCTTGCAAAATACGGCCTTGCCCAGTTTGTGAGCCATCGTCCGCTGCTACGCAAAATATCTATTCCACTTACCCGAAG
>JAIVHN010000158.1:2254-3512 GCA_020201015.1 Spirochaeta sp.
GTGCAAGAGGAACTCGGCCGTTCGGTCGACGAACTTTTCCTTACGTTTTACGACGAGCCAGAAGGCGCTGCTTCTTTAGCTCAGGTTCACCGGGCTATTCTGCCGACCGGGCGTAGCGTTGCCGTCAAGATTAAACGACCAGGCATTGATGACCAAATTCGGGCAGATCTAGAGATCATGCGCACCTTGGCTCAGTTTCTCGATAACCGAGTAAAGTACTTTCAGGTAATGTCGGCTGTTGAGCTGGTCGAGGAGTTCTCGGTCCAGATTATGAAAGAGCTGGACTTTGTTGAGGAGTTCCTGAATCTCAAGAAGTTTGCCGAGCAGTACGAAGATGATGACACTGTAGCGGTGCCGTACGTGTATGAGGAGTTCACTACCCATGGGCTGCTCGTGCAGGAGTTTATGCATGCGCAACGCGTTTCGGCCGTTATAGAAAGCGATGATCCACGCTTCGACAAAAAGCTGCTCAACAAGCGTACCGCCGATTTCGTCATGGCACAGCTCTTCATTAACGGGTTTTTCCATGCAGATCCCCATCCAGGAAATTTTCTGGTTCTAGATGGAAACATTATTTGCTTTATCGATTTTGGCATGGTGTATTCGCTTAGGCCACACGAACAGGATAACCTGAATCTCATGATGGCTGGGCTTTCGCGCTTCGACTCAACACTGGTTGCCCGCTCGCTGCTCAAACTTGGGCGGGCGGATGTTCAGGTAGACACCGCCGTGTTCCAGTCGGCGGTGCATGACTATATCGAGTTGTATCTTGACCGACCAATAGAATATGTCGACCTACCCGCAGCACTCATGGAGTTGTTGCAGATGGTTGTCAGTTATGGCGTGCGACTTCCGCCGCGTCTGGTATACGTAGCAAAGGTGCTTGGGAGCCTCCAGACAATTGGGAGGGGCCTTGATCCAGAGTTTAATCTGTTGCAGTACCTGCGTGAGTTCTCACCTCGAATCTGGGCAAATCAGTTTGGTTCAAAACGAGCTGCAAACCGCATAATTGATTCCACCATGGCCTGGGGTGATGCACTCCTCGATGCACCGGATCTAATCCAAAACGCGCGCCGGTTTTTTCGTGACCGGCGGCTTCGGCTCGATATGCCGCAAGCAGACACTCTCTCGGAAACCGTTGACCGCATTGGATTCCGCCTCTCTTTTGGTATGGTGCTTTCGGCACTCCTTATTGCTTCGGCGATCATGGTGCATGCCGATATCGAACCCAAAGTTCAGGGTGTGCCGCTATTTGGCA
>JAIVHN010000318.1:0-2173 GCA_020201015.1 Spirochaeta sp.
CCACATTACGGTTAAAAAAGTCCAGGTCGATATCGTTACTCGGGTTGCTTGCAAGCCACGGGTTGTCTTGTCTAAATAGGCGAAGCTGCAGCGCGAACTCAGCAAACTCTGGGCTCATTGCACCTGCATGGTGTGAGACGTTGCAGATATCGGCGGCGTCGAGCTGGAAGGCACGCGCAAAGCTGCGCAAGCTCGCGGCGCTGCGCAGGCCTGTGTCGGCGGCCCAGCCGTCTAGATCGTAATCGTCTACTGCGGCGGCATCCTCAAGGAGCAGCCGAAGCGATGTCTCATGACCTTGTTCCGCAAGCTCGGCAAGGAGTGCAAGTTTAGCTTCCTGGTGTTGGAGTTCAGGCTGATCTTTAGCCGAGAGCTCGCGCCGGTCGGTGGCTACAAGTTCGCGTGCTGTCGGAATCATGGCCAGGCAGTAACCGAGCTTGCGGTCAGACTCTAACCTATCGGCCGCTATGCGACGGTCAAGCACAGCTCGCCGCTGTTCCTCTTCTCCGGTTGGTGGGCTCAGAAGCCTCTCAATACGAGTCTCGAGCCCTGTGCGGTCTGCGTACCCGCCAACTCCGGCAGGTGAGTCGTAGAGATACAGAAAGATTGTGGCATCTGTTTTTATGAGCGAAGTAAGTCTGCTAAGCTCATCAAGGAAACCGTGTTTGTCCGTGCTACCTGGTCGTGCTACCAATGATGCGCGCGTGTTGAACCCTAACTCCTTGCAGCGACGGAAATGCTGCGGGGCGGCATACATGCTCTCCGGAACATACCAGACCAGAAAGGGTGCGGCCTCATCGGCCACAATTTTGGTGTCGTAGAGGCCGCCTAAATCGCGAAAAAAGAGCCACGGTGTACCTACCGTTGCGTTGTAGAAAAACATGGGCGAACCGGGAAAGAACCCCAGATTTAATGCTGTCAACGCCGGGTTATTCAAAGCGCGGTAGCCTACCTCAGGCAGTTCGCTGCCCAGATCGTTGTTGTAGTAGTCCTCCAGCGGCGTTCCTACAAGGTAGCTGCTGCTTGGTGTGGTGGCCGTCATGCGGTACAGATAGCGGGCGTTGTCATGAGTTGAGTTGCCGGTAATCCAGTCGGCCCCTTCCTTAAACACATCCTTAAAACGGTCCCATTTGGTGTAGAACCACTTGAACTTGGCATGTACGTTATGCGCAAAAATGAGTGGGCTCCACTGCTTGGTATGGTCTCCAAAGGGCAGATTCCGCTCCCAAACATGGCAGAGGTAGGTCGAGTTGTATATCCAGTTCAGATCGTCCGGCCAGGGTCGCCCGTCTTCAATATTAATGTCGAGCCGCCGAGTTACTCCCGCGACATGCTGCACCTCGGTGGACATTGCATTGAGGAACTCGTCGTCTTGAATTTTCAGGCCACTTATTTCATCTATGTCTTTGACAAAGTCTTGTCCGCCGTCCACACGAACAGCATCGATGCCGTAGTTGTTTTTGCGGTGGTACATCTCAAGAAGTATCGCCCGCACGGTCGGGTCATCATAGCGCACATCGCGACCGTACATGTTTGGTCCGGCAAGAAAGCGGCTGTGTTTGTATTTGAGGAGGTCGGGCGAGTCCAGGTCAAAGGTGCGTAGCAGCTCGGCTCCCTGGAAATCTGCATGGCCAAGCACCGAGTCAAGCGCCACCTGTATAGGCCTGCCCGGCATGGTGTGAAGCGTTTCAATGAGCTCAAGGAACTCATCCGGGCGCCCGGTCTCAAGAATGCCGGGGTTCAGCGCGGCCGTGCCGTAAATCACTACATCATAGCCCCAGCCCTTGAGGTCGGGCTTGCTTAAGGTCACCTGAACTATGTCGATATCGGAGCCCGCGGCAGTGGCGGTGCCCGCGACAGCCGCCGCGGCAGTGCCAGCGCCCGCACCGGCGCCTTCATCCTCAACCACAAAAAACTCGCCAAAGTCGCGCATACTGCGCTCAGCCTGTGGAACCTCCGGCATAAGCTCTACGCTGTCGTAGCCCAACAGCGCCTTTTCGGTTGGCTTCATGCCTGCGTAGAGGTCCAGATCCGCCGCTTGGTTGGCGCGCATGCGCTCGGCAAGGTCCCGGTAGCGCCGGGTGAGGGCGGCTACTGTTCCCTCTGCGGTAGCGGTACCGACATGAATCTCAAGTGTGCTGCCAATGTCGCGTGCGCGATACGAGCCGTCGGGGTA
>JAIVHN010000318.1:2327-4347 GCA_020201015.1 Spirochaeta sp.
AGGCTCGTTGCGCACCAGGTCTTGAAAGAGGAAGCCATCTGGAGCAACAAAAAACTCAAGCTCAAGTGTAGCGCCCTGCTTGAGCAGCCGCTCTCTACCCGGAAACCAAAAGCCAAAGCGGGCCTCCCGCTTCTCCGAGTCTACAGGCTCTGCTCCCAAGGCCAGGCGCGCAACACGGCGAGCCTTTTCAAACTCAGTACACCCAATGCAGGATTCCTGTAATGAGCGGATGAGCTCCTGTGTGGCCTTCTCATTTAGCGTTACTAACGCCTGTTGCATACACCAACCTCCGAGGCCCTATTGTAAGACGAGGCAGTGGAGATTGCAAAGGCTTTCCGGCCCGCTACTCCGTACCAACAGCGGGGCTTGTCTCTTTGAGTTACAAAACGTAACTTTTAACATGGCATTTTAAGTACACTGTGGTATGATACTACGTATGAAGACTATCTCCATTCGAGAACTAAAGGCCCATTGGGCTGAGGTAGAGCGACAGGTAAGCCGTGGCGAGACATTTGAGGTACTCAACCGTGGCAGGCCAGCGGCACTCATTGTTCCCCCGCGTCCCCGTCCGGTGCTGCAATGGGATGACCACCTATCAACCGCCGTAGTTACCGAAGGACGCTCGTCTGACGATATTGTGCGTGCAGATCGTGAGGGCCGCTGGTGATCTACCTCGACACCAGCGCATTCCCTAAGCTGTATTTGCGGGAAGAGTCTTCAGAGTTTGTACAGCGCTGCATAGAGACTCAAGACCAGCCTATTCCGGTTGTGGACGTTCTGGAGTGGGAGTTTGCCAACGCGCTACGTCTTAAGGTTTTCTGGAAAGAGCTTGATGCTGGAACTGTAGAACACCTTCTTGCCTTGTTTGATGATAGACTCAAGCGTGGTCAGTACGCCACAGCAGAGCTTGACGCCCCTCGTCGTAGCCAAGACCTCAGAAACATATCGCGCCATTCGCAGACCTACGGCAGCCGAACACTCGACTTAGTGCACGTGGCCTCCGCAGTGCAGCTTCAGCCGGAGTACTTTCTTAGTTTTGATGAACGACAAAGGGCTGTTGCAACGGCCGTTGGTCTCTCGGTACTTCCCGTCGCATAAGACCTGCGAGAGTTTGCCAACACTCGTTTTGCTTCTCCATGCCCAGTTTCTCAGGGCTTGGCTCCATACACTCTCCGAGGTTGTGCCGCCGCCGCTATGCCAAGGTTGATACCGCCGGAGAAGCCACTCTTGTAGCGTGAGTTGCCAACGGGGTTGAAGTCCGGATGATAGTTGAGCCCGGCTCCGGCAAAGGCATAAATATTATGCCGTGTGCGGAAGTACATAGCCACCTGTGCCCCCGGCCCCCAGTTGGAGTAGGCGTAGCGCAGGTCATCTTCATAATCTATGGACAAACCTGAAGCTGCCAGGCCCACATTTGCCAGCAGAAAGCGCTTGTCCGAAAAGTTATGACGCGTGCCCAACCCAAGCGAGGCACCAAAACCGTAATTAGCCGCCCCGCTTTCCAAGAACTCACCATTTATCCAAGCCAGATAGGGTCTGACAAGCTCTGCGCTCATGTGGAGACCATACCGCGATCCCAGATATACCGCCGCCCCTATCGGCTGGCCCATGAGTCCCATGTCGGCAAACTCGGTGTACTGATCCCGTGCCCGGTGTTGCATGCCCCGGAGCCCCGAACCGAGCATTGCGGTGCTTTGCGCCCACGCCATTCCCGGCTCTGGCCCGGGCCCCAAGCCCGCGGCAAGCAAAACCACCAATACACCAACGCGCCACTTATGCTGCATAGAACCTCCTTCCAGGCGCCGTAAGGCCACAGCCCCGCAAAGCAATGACACGCCTTTACTGGTTACTACATACAAAACGTGCACGCTGATTGTTCATTTTGGAAAAAAGTTGAAAAAAATTGCGCGCGGAAGCCGTCTCAGGCTGGCAGCGCATTGCGTAGAAGCACCAGACGCCGCCACAGCCCGGACGCGCCGGGCCTAAAAAAAGCCCCCGAGATTCACCTCGGGGGCTCAAC
>JAIVHN010000159.1:0-2160 GCA_020201015.1 Spirochaeta sp.
AAAGAAGCGTATAGGTTTCATTCCCGGCATTGTTATACAAATTCTTAAATGGGCCGGAGTGGTACTTGGTGCCATTATCTTTATCGTTACGGTTGTAGTAATCACGCTCCGTATCATGGGCCCCGGAACCGACCCGCAAACCCGTGTGCCACGTACAGAAGCCTACGAGGCACGCGTTCCAATCCTTGAATGGCACAACGTTATGGGCGAAACTGCCGAGAGTATTCGGGGTTCCACTGCCGATAACCCACGGCGAACCTTTATGGTGCGTCCGTATATTGGGTATGAGCCGGAGCGACAGGCGGTGCTAACGGAGTTGATTGCGCGCAACATTCAAATCCGTGAGATTATTAACGTCTACTTCAGTTCGCGCACAGCGAGCCAACTAGAAGGAGTAGATAACCGTGAACGAGTGAAACGTGAGTTGCGTGCAGAGATTAATCGCATTCTCTCCGAGGGCCAAATCCGGGAGATTGCGTTTGATGAGTATCAGATTGTTCAGTTCTAGAAGTACTGTGATGGAGAGGCGACAATGACCGAAGTCCTGTCGCAGGATGAGATTGATCAACTACTCACCGCTATTTCATCGGGCGACGTAGAAACCGAAGAGGTTCAACAGCCGACCGATCAGCGGAAGATTAAGATCTACGACTTCAAGCGTCCCGACAAGTTCTCAAAGGAACAAATTCGCACCGTCTCAATCATGCACGAGACCTTTGCTCGTCTCACAACAACCTCGTTATCGGCCCAGCTTCGTAGCTTAGTGCAGGTGCATGTAGCCTCGGTAGACCAGCTGACATACGAAGAGTTCATTAGATCTATCCCAAATCCAACAACACTCGCGGTTATTAACATGGATCCTCTCAAGGGTTCTGCGATCCTGGAAATTGATCCGGCAATTACCTTTTCAATAATTGATCGGCTTTTCGGTGGGCAGGGTGAGGGTGCCAAAGTTAGCCGGGACTTAACGGACATTGAACAGTCGGTTATGGAAGGCATTATTGTTCGTGTGCTTGGTAACATGCGTGAGGCTTGGAGCCAGGTTATAGATCTCCGGCCGCGTTTGGGACAAATTGAAACCAATCCCCAGTTTGCGCAGATTGTTCCACCGACCGAGATGGTTGTTTTGGTTACGCTAGAGACTAAGGTTGGTGAGGTCGAGGGTATGATGAACTTCTGCATCCCCTATCTGACTATTGAACCCATTATTTCCAAGCTCTCGGCGCAATATTGGTACAGTTCCGTACGCCGAGGCACAACAACCGAGAACCTGAATATTTTGCGGGAGCGGCTGGCGACTATCGATGTAAGACTTGTGGCCGAGATTGGTTCGCTTGATTTAACCGTGCGTGACGTTTTATCGTTACGTGCTGGGGACGTTATCAGGTTGCAAAACACCCGCACAACCGATCCAATGACGCTGACCGTCGGCTCTCAGCCAAAGTTTCTGTGTAAAGCGGGTCAGATTGGAAAGAAGTTGGCGGTACAGATTACTAAGAAACTTGAAGACATTGAGCAAGACGACTTTGAGGAACTGGCTGCTGAGGAAGGAGAATAAGTATGAGCGACGGATCACTATCCCAAGACGAAATTGATGCTTTGTTGCAGGGTTCCGGTGGGATGGACTTTGCCTCAGATGAACCGTCAGCGCCTTCCGGTGGTGGTGGGGCGCAGGTCGATATAGACGGCCTCAAACGCATCTTGGCCTCAACAGTCGACTCACAGAAGTCTAACCTTTCAATGTTGGTCGGTAAGGACGTAACTATTACCGGTCCCGAGATGGAGGTTGGTTCGGGTTCCGATATTGCTAGTTCTCTTGGAGACGATGTTGTTCACGTTGGACTTTCTTTCGGAGGTGGAGTTCAGGGTGATCACGGGTATCTTATGCCCGAGAGTGCCGGGGTTGCTATAGCCGGGCCGATGATGGGGCAAGATGAAGTCGACCTGGATGATGCCGCTCTTAATGCACTGCAGGAAGCTCTGTCGCAAGTCTCGGGGCCAGTTGTCACCGCACTTGCCGACTCATCCGGCAAGGACATAATGAGTGAGCCACCAAGCAACGAAAAGGGTGATCCGGATACGCTTAGCATACCTGCGCAGATTGTTGCCGCCCGCTATACTGTAACAATTGAAGGCGGTGACTCGGCGGGAATAGTCGAG
>JAIVHN010000159.1:2187-4092 GCA_020201015.1 Spirochaeta sp.
GTTCCCGGATTTACATCCGCAAGATACCGCACCGGAGCACGGCAACATCGGCCTACTGATGGATGTGTATATGGAGATGACGGTTGAGCTTGGTCGGACCAAGAAGCTCATCCGTGAGATCCTGGGAATGGGAGAGGGTACGATCATTGAGCTCGATAAGCTTGCGGGGGAGCCTGTCGATATCTTGGTGAATCATAAACTTATAGCAAAAGGTGAAGTGGTGGTTATCGATGAAAACTTCGGCGTGCGCGTAACCGAGATTGTGTCGCCGATGGAACGCGTAACCAATATGACATAGCCCACGCTGCTCTGCGTGGTTCAGTTGATCTGGGAGGGGCAAACTGAAATACCACATGCTCATACTCATTGCGATAGCGTTCTTGTTCCCAATGTCGCTCTACGCACAAAACGAATCTGATTCAGTCACCGTCGATACTGCGCCCGAAGAGCAGGCGGCGCCAGAGGCAGATAGTCCTTTTTCAGCAAACGATGAAACCGACATGACCTTTGGCGAAGCGGAAGCGCAGCCGGAGATAGAGAGTGAAGGGTTTAGCGCCTTTAGCTTCTGGGATCTTGTCCGGATGATTCTTGTACTTGGGTTCGTCATTGGTTCTATCTATGTAGTGTTCTATTTTCTCAAGCGAAGTTCCACACAACGCCTTGCTGGAGGTGCCGGACTGTTGCGCATAGTCGATGAGCACGCGCTTGCCGGTGGTAAGTCGCTGCATCTGATTGAGGTCGGCCGGCAGGTGTTTCTTGTCGGTGCAGGGGACGACTCGGTTGGACTCATCTCAGAGATCACAGATGACGAAACACTCGATACTATTAGGCTGGCGGTATCGGCTCAGAGCTCAGAACAACCCAGAGCGTTTTCGGATCTGCTTAGCAGTCTTTGGCCGAGCAAAGGTGCTGCTGCAGCAGGCTCCCGACAGGCGGCTGTGCGTCGAGAAAACACAAGCGATAACACGGGGGATAACACAAGCGGACTGGATTCCGTATCCGTGGGGGGTGGTGCCGGAGTAGGTACCTTTGATTTTATCGGACGCCAACGGGAGCGCTTACGCCGACTTCGTTAGTACGTCCTTAGGTCTCAGGGCCTGAAGCATTCACTGGGAGGGGAAGAATGCGGAAAGTGATCCTGGCGATCGTGATGCTTAGTTTTGCCTTCTCGGTAGTACCGCCTGTGCTTACGGCACAGGAGGCACCCGGCGAGGAGGCACTCCAGATTCCATTTCTGGACCTGAGCATTCGAGAGCCACAAAACAATCAAGAGGTGGCGCTGTCTTTACAGCTTCTGCTGTTGCTGGCAATGCTCAGTTTGGCGCCGTCATTTATCATTCTCACGACATCTTTTTTACGAATAGCCATAGTCTTGGACTTTATCAAGCGTGCCTTATCGCTGCAGCAGGTGCCTCCAAATCAGGTGCTCATGGGCATAGCGCTTTTTCTCACCGTCTTTGTTATGTGGCCGACCATTAGCGAAGTTTATGACAACGCGTACCGGCCCTTCGCCGACGGTGAGATTGGCTTGGAAGAAGCCTACCAAAACTTTGAGAGCCCGATGCGCGTGTTCATGTACCGGCAAATGCGACATAATCCAGAAAATGTGCAGTTGTTCATGCGAATGAGTGACCTGGAGCGACCCGCCAATCTGTCTGAGGTGCCGACCCACGTTTTGGTGCCAGCTTTCATCTTGCACGAACTCACGGTCGCATTCAAAATTGGTATCCTGTTGTTCTTTCCCTTCATCATTATCGACATGGTTGTAGCTTCGACGCTTATGTCGATGGGTATGATCATGCTGCCGCCAATAATGATATCACTTCCGTTCAAGCTAATTCTCTTCGTTCTCGTTGACGGTTGGAGTCTCATAACCCGGCAACTTGTTGCAAGTTTTGGAGTATT
>JAIVHN010000160.1 GCA_020201015.1 Spirochaeta sp.
AATCATAGGTGACGAGAACCTTAGCGGCGGCACAGAATCGGCAGGGATCCATTCCGGCCCGTTGAAATCCACGTTCAATATCTGCGAAATCGGGCGTTTTCATGAAGCCCTCAATAGTTACAATCTCGCTTCCAAGCGCCTTGAAAGCCGGTAACATGCAGGATGAGGTAACATGGCCATTGAACAAAATGGCGCAGGTGCCACAGGTTCCTCGACGACACCCCGGTCGAGCGCCACCTAAACCGAACTCTTTGCGAAGTAAATCTACCAGCAGAAACTCCGGGTCGGTATCAATGGTGATGCTGTCGTCATTTAGAGTGAACCAGATAATCATGTAGCCTCCAGGCTCCCAATGATGGCGGACGGACCGCCGGGAATAGCGTTCAACTGTACCGCACCCGCCTGTTCAGTTGCTGCGATGTAGGCGGCCGGTACAACCAACCCAGCCAGTGACTCTATACCATGAAGAGATCGTTTCCCGGGGAGGTTAATGAACTCTATATGGAGTTGATCGCGTGTAGGTGCGCGGCCGGGTTTGTAGAGCGCATAGCAGTCGGCGGTGATGGCGCCCTCGACATACTCTATGACCTCACCGGTTGTCCAACCAAGTGCCTGTGCGACGCCAGCTTCCAACTTTTTGCGTGCTTGCTCCAGATCAAGAATGCGTCCCGCCTCGACACACATCCAAATTCCCCGTATGCGGGTCGCCAGGGTCGCCCGCTCGAGCTCGACCTCTACTACGCAGGCGGCTGTTGCAGTTCCCTGAGCGGAAAGGACCTTGCTCCAGTCTTGTTCCGCTTTTTTGCCCTTGGCAGCCTTCACGGTTTTGCGAGCCTCTAAAGGAAGTGGATCGCGGAAGCGACGTTTTTTAATCGTGTTGGCGCAGGTCTCAATAAGTTTGCCTATAACAGCTGTGTTGCGCGAAAGAGTTGAAGGGCCGGAATCCGGCACCATGTCTGTGTCGATATCGACGATCTCTACATCTGAAATACCAAGGATGTCGGAAACCAGCTGTATCCAGTGTTGATGGAGTGATTGATTCTCGGCAACTGCCGACGTGAAAATCGTTGCCTTAGACTCGCTGTCGAGCCTGACCTTGACCGTCGACGACAGTGAAGAGGTCTGCCCGTGATCCAAAAAGCCGTCGATTGAGGATGCAAATGCAATGCCTATGCCGCGAGGGCGTATGCCGATTTCCTCACGAGCCCCCCGTCGTTTTTTCTGTAACTCAAATGCGGCATGCTTGCGGTTGAAGTCTGAGTTTGCAGCCACCTTTTCAATAAGTGCGCCCGCGTCGGCATCGTTATCCAAAAGGATTCCGGTAATGTCATGCTCGCCACGGGTGAGTAAATTTGCGGCCTTCCACGAACTAGGGACAAACTCGGTAGCAGCGACGACGCGCGAGATATGTGACTCAAGCGCAAAACTGCCCGCACCGTCACCAAAGCCGGAGAACACATTTGCCGGCGGTAGGTTTGTACGAACTGCACGCGCGGTAATTCGCAGGTTCTTTCTGCGATAATGGCCGGTGGCAGCTAGTGCTGTCCGGCTAAGCATCTCGTGCGTGAATACCCCATAGGCGCCAACAGCAAGGTGGACTGTAATGTCCATAGACTCAATCTCACCGTTCTCGTCAACACTGGTTGCGTAGCGAATATGGGCTGGTGCGCGCTTGGTGCTAAAGCGGAAATCTTCCTCGCGCGAGTACATGATCTTCAGGGGTTTCCCGGTTAGAAAGCACCCGAGAGCCGCGTGCGCAGCGGTTAACGCCGGATACCAGAGCTTACCGTCAAGTGATGTTCCTATATCGGCAGTCCGTATCACACAGTTCCGAGCGCTTATGTTGAGCACGCTGCACACCGTGTCTCGCAGCAGAAATGGCCACTGGGTTGCGCTGTGCACGACAATTCGCGTTTTGTCCTCGCGAACGCAGAACGCCCCTTGCGGTTCGTTGTAGAGATGCTCCTGTGCCCCGGTGGTGTGGTGCGAATAGAGCCGGCCGTCGGAGCTTTCGGCCTCGCTTTCAACTACGGTGGTCGACTCGGGCGCGGTGGTGGTATCGGGTGATGGCGTGGCGGTAGGCTCGGTCGCCTCGCCTGGTGCCTCGCCTGGTGCCTCAAGCGGTACAACGGGGGCCAGCGCGTCGGAAGACTGTGCC
>JAIVHN010000205.1 GCA_020201015.1 Spirochaeta sp.
TTGTGCGCAGCGCGGGCGTTGTGCGCAGAGGACACCGGAGGCGAAATGAACCACAAACCGTGCACTTTACAGGAGCGCCCGCGCCTGTTTTTGTAGTGAGTCGGAGTCCAGACCGTGATGAAATACGTGTTCACCAAGACCGCCTGCGCCGCCCTTGGCGACACCAAGCCGCGCATAGCGTGGCCTAAGGTTGCGTTCAAGTAGCCACGTGCCAAAGCGCATACCAAGGCCGGTCTGTATGTGCTGTGACTCAGCCACCACGACAAAGCCGGTAGCACCAATCCGCGCCAGCATATCTTCATCCGGCAGGTTGAGCGTTACCTTGTTAATGAGTCCGACATCGATGCCATCCGCCCGCAGCCGCTCCACCGCGTCCAACGCGCGGTAAAGCATTTCGCCATAACTCACCAGGTATCCGGCACTGCCCTCGCGAACCAGTTCATCTCGACCCGGTACAAAGGTGTAGCCTGAGTCAGGAGCGTATAGTGGGTTCCCGTCGCTCCCTAATATCTCCGGTGTTTTACTGCGCGTTGAAAACACAAAACGCAGTCCACGGTCGCGATAGACCGCGGCAACTACCGCGCGCATCTGGTGGACGTCGGCCGGAAAGTAAAGCCGCGTGTTCTCGGAAAGCTCTGCGGGGCCGTTGTCTGCAAAGAATATATTTGTGCCGTAGTGACACGTGTTATCTGCCATATCGTCAACGCCCGCATGTGAGAAGTGTGCCAGCACATTACTTTCATTGAGACGCGCCATAGCAATCTCGGAGGTGACCATTTCCAGAAATGCAGAGAAGGTAGCATACACACCGTGGCGACCTTCCTCAAACCCAAAACCGGCAGCGGCTGAGTAGTTGCTCCGCTCCATAATGCCACCGGAGACATAAATCTCGGGCAACTTTTCACGTAGGACAGCAATCCCGGTTGAACCCTCTAGGTCGTTATCAATAACCATAAAGTCGCGGAACCGCTCCTCTTCCGGCAACTTGGCGAGAACGTCTGCAAGTGCTGCTCCAAAGGTGTTGCGGTTGCTGCCGAATGTTTCCGAGACACCCAAATAGGTGGTGCTGGCGTGGGGCTTCTCCAACTGCTCCAGGTACCGCAGCGCGTCGGTACGGCCACGGGCATGGAGGTACTCACACGCTACATCGAAAGAGATGACATCGTGACCCTTAGCGTTTCCTTCAAGGCCCACTATTCCTGGCGCCATAGGACGACGGTTTATAACTGCCACCGGACCAGGCGTAGCTACGGCGCGGCACATTCGCTCGAAAAGCCCAACGAGATCCTCACCGTCGCCCACCTCAACGCTCAGACCATGGCCACGCAGCGTATTCTCAACATTAAAGCCCGGCAGGTAGCGCGACGGATGCCCGGCAATGGTAACATCGTTATCATCAATCACAAGTTTGACGTTGAGGCCTAACGCAACCGCAAGTCGAGCCGCTTCGGCGTCGTTACCTTCTTGCTGCGATCCGTCACTCCCAAACACAAACACTCGCTGGCTCGAGTTAGCACGTGCAATTCCATTGGCCATTGGCCAGACATGGCCCAGGCGGCCGGAGCTAAAGTCTATGCCAAGCTTGGGGTCACGTTCAGGATGTCCGTACAGTCCCTCACCTGCCTCCCGGTAGTGCAGCAGTTTCTCAAAAGGCATGCGGCCGTTAAAGGCCGACAACGCATACTCGGGAACAATATCGTAGGGGCCGCCGCTGTGCCCACCCAGCCCTTTCTTTCCAGCAACCGCAGTCAAGAAGACAATAGTGTCTCGCATAATGTCGATGTTTGTCTGGAGCTGCCGTTTGAGATCCAGCGTAAGTGCTGCAAAGTTGGGGGCTAGTGAAATGCGCTGGTAGTCGCTGGTGTCAATGGGAAACTGCATAGTACCGTTACTCCTCAGGATGTTCTCTGTCGATGTATTCGCGTGCGAGCTGCTAATCTACCATAAACACCAATTGAGCGCCAACGTCTGTGGCTTGACAGGGCTGTGGCTTGACAGCACATGGACCACCCCGTAGGCTGGGCCGACGTGAGTGAGCCTACAAACAATACTCACACCGGCTCTATGCGGGGCACGGTGCTTTTTGTTGCAACTATCTATATTCTCCTTGCCGCAGCCTTTGTCGCCGTGTTTGTCCTGCAAGTACCGCTGCAGTTCAGACCTTTTGTTGCCTTTGGTGCGCGATATCTTGGTGCGGTCCTGCGTGGCATGCCCTTTGTCGCGGCCGCAGCAGTTGTGTCGATGTCAGTGAGTCTGTACCTCGCTCGCCACCCGCAGCGCCGTCCAGCCATGCCAAATCTTCTCATGCTTGGTGTGCTGCATCCAGTTTCGATTGCGGCGGTGCTGCTTATGTTTACCGCACGTCCTGCGCCAGCCTATGGTGCCTTGGTTTTTGCGCCGATCGCGGCTGTGCTGACCGCAATTACAATCCGTATTGTCGGTATACAGGGGCATGCGCGGCCCGCGGGGGGTACAGACACTGCGGGCGGCACAGGCCCCACGGCCGCCGGTACGGACACTGCGGGCGGCACAGGCCCCACGGCTGCCTCGCTACTGCTGGCTGCATTCTGGTTGCTCTTTCCTGTGCCGCGCGGGGTACATGCGGCTATTGCCCCCCTGTTTGTGGGACGTTTCCCGGCTGTTGCGGTGGCTGTTTATTTGGGACTGGGTTTGGTACTGCACGGGCGTGAGTTGCGGGACTTGTACTATTCTTATGGCAGGGTTTACACTGCATTCGTCGTGGTACTCCTCATTTTTGTAATGTTATTACTCAGTATTCCTGCCGCAGGACTGGTGTCTTTATGAAAAGAATGAAGATTAAGCACAATGGTGGCGCAGCCTACACATTTGCGCTTGCGTTGCTTATCTACGGTGGTGTCATTATCGCTATGCTTGTGTCGGGCCACGCTGCGCACTTTGTAGAGGCTAGATTTTTACCCCTTGTTGCTGCAGCGGCACTTTTCCTACTACTTGCCGCTGGCTTGCAGATCCGGGGACTGCTCAAAGGTAACGCCTTCAGTCCCCGCACGGGGCTCCCGGTTCTCATACTGCCGCTTTTATTCAGCTTGGTTGCTGCCGAGTACCGCAGCCCCCTCTCGGCTGCCCGCTTTGGGACGCCGCTTGACCCGGCCACTTTTGACCTGCCGCCCGAAACCGCGCCAAGCCCGAACGATGTAGCTCCTGCCGGTGCCGGTGCTGCCTCCGGCATCGCTACCGGTGCCGGTAACGGTGCCGATGGCACTACCGGTGCCGCTACCGGCGAGGGCGAGCTTGCTAAATATTTAACAGCAGAGCTCTATGCAGCGTCGGAGCTTCCCGCTATCGGCCGCATAGAGTTTGACGACAGGAGTTACTACACCTATTACAACGAGATCTATGACGCTATGGAGTCAATGGTTGGTCGTGAGATTCGGGTTACCGGGTTTGTTCATCGTGAAGAGCACCTTGGAGGTAACCAGTTCATTGTTGCGCGCATGATGCTGTGGTGCTGTACTGCAGACGCCATGATGCTTGGCTTCCACGGCTCCTACGACCAGGGACGCATTCCGCCCGAGAACACCTGGGTTGATGTCACCGGCACCTTAGAGGTAGCAAGTTACCATAACCCCCACACGCGGGGAGACTACTCTATTCCCAGTATCCGCGTAAGCTCAATTGCGCCAGCAGATGAGCCTGAGTTTGAATACGTCATTCCATTTTAGTACACTGTGGATATGACTACACTACATAATACTATGGGTTCAGCCCTATCACCATATCTGCAGCAGCATGCCGACAATCCAGTTGCTTGGCAGGAATGGAATGCCGCAACACTGGAGTTTGCCCGCGAACATGACCGCCCGCTTTTTGTCTCGGTTGGCTACTCAACTTGTCACTGGTGTCATGTCATGGCTGCAGATACCTTTTCCTCCACTTCGGTCGCCAACTACCTGAACGAGAATTTTGTGCCCATAAAGGTTGACCGTGAAGAGCGTCCCGACATCGACCGCTACATGATGGAGTTTCTTGTAGCACTCTCCGGGCAAGGTGGGTGGCCTCTTAACGTATTTTTAAGTCCAGATCTCAAACCGATCTTTGCTTTGACCTACGCCTCGGTTGAGCCGCGCTACGGCATGCCGGGCTTCGTAGAAATTCTCAAAAAGGTACATGCTCACTACCAAGAGAACCGCGCAGTGCTTCAGGAGTTTCAGCTGCAGGGCGCAGATTTTAGAGCACCCTCGCAGACCGAGGTATCGCACCTGGTAGCGAGAATTCACGATGCCTACGACACGGATTATGGTGGTTTTGGTTCGGGCCAGAAGTTCCCGCCCCACGGACGCCATGGCGCGCGGCGGGCTCCACGACCACCTCGGCGGCGGTTTCTTCCGCTACTGCACCGACACTCAATGGACAATTCCCCACTTTGAGAAGATGCTGTATGACCAGGCGCTGCTGCTGTGGAACTACTCTACAGCCTACCATGTGCTCAAAGATGAGCAATATCGGAGAGTTGCGCGCGGCGTTTTGTCCTGTCTCGAACAGAGCTTCACGGTTGAGAATTTGCTCATCTCGGCGCACGACGCGGACACTGCTCACGAGGAAGGCGTGAGTTATATCTGGAGTGAGGCCGACCTTAAAGAGGCACTCAGTGCTCAACAGTTAGAGCTTGCCCGCACCCTTTTCAGGCTGGAACCCGGCGGGAACTTCGAGGGTAAACATCACCTCATTTTGCGACGCTTTCCGGAACCTGACGAGGAAGCGGATTATGCCGAGCTTACGCAGACATTGCTAAATCACCGACAAAACCGGCCACAGCCTTTTGCAGACCAAAAAATCGTCACTTCCTGGAACGCCCTGGCCGGATGTGGACTCGTGGCCGCATATCGCTATGGGGTGGACGATGCGGCGCTTGCGCGTGCCGAAAACCTACACGAGGCACTAAAAACCGCGCATTATGATAACGGACGGCTCCTGCATTCCTCGCTTAACGGTGAGTCAGCAAACAACGAGTTCTTAGATGACTACGCAGCATTTGCGGTATTCACCTCAATGCTGGAGGAGCACCACCCTGGCCAACATAGTGATCTGCTTGGTGAACTCAGGCAACACATTGAAGGTTTCCGCAGCGACCAAGGCTGGATAGGGTCAAATAACAAGGATTTTATGCCTGTTCCGGAAAATGATTATGATTCGCCTGTACCCTCGCCCGCGGCGCTTGCAGAGTTAGCCCTTTCACGTATAGACTTCCAGCTAAGCACACAGGGTCAGCGCAGCGTGACAAGCTACAGCAGGCCGTTAATTGCAGACTTTCGCAACATTGTTGCTATGGGTGACGCGGGCCTACGTCACGAATACAAGTTGAGCTACGACGCTGATTTTTCCCGCTTACCGATATACAGTATCTGCAAACGTGGCGAGCATGACGAACACTGCTTTCGTGGATCGTGCAGCCGTATTGAGTAGAGTAGAGCCTGCCATGGGAAATTTGTTTTTTTTTCGATGTTTGACTAAACTGACACTAATGGCGTGAAGAATGCACACAAGTATGGTTTGAGCAGATTAATGAAAATACGGAAGCCCAAAAATAATAGGCTTGAACTGAACAACGACGGCAAGCTGAGCATTTTCATACTTGGGTGCGGCAGTGCATTTGCTAAGACCCTGAGTCAGAACAATGTACTGTTAATAAAGGGCAATACGCACGTTCTCGTTGACTGCGGCACCAAGACGCCAAGCGTATTATTCCGGCACGCGCTCCCCATTACCGACATAGACAACTACCTGATCACTCACTCACATGCCGACCACATTGGCGGGCTGGAAGAAGCCATGCTCATGTCCAGATACGTGGCCAGCAAAAAGCCTAACATCATTATCACTCCGGAGTATCAAAACATTCTTTGGCGCCAAAGTCTACGAGGCGGATGTGAGCAGAACGAACGGCACAATGGTATTCCGCTTAGTTTTGAAGATTTCTGGAAGATCCTTCGCCCTACGTCCGTACGGGACTCAACGAGAATAACTCATGAGATCCAGGTTGGAGAACTTAACCTCAAGTTTTTTAGAACTCGCCACTATCCGCAGCAGGCCGAAAGCTGGAAAGACGCCTTCTATAGCATTGGACTGATTATTGATGACCGAATTCTCTATTCTGGTGACACGCAGTACGACCCGGATCTCATCTGCGGCCTGGACGAAAAGTTCTCTTTTGAGGCGATATTTCACGATGCCCAGTTTTTTAACGGCGGCATTCACGCCTCGTTAGATGAAATATCAAATTTTGATTCAAAAATTAAAGAACGGATGCTGCTGATGCATTACGGCGACTCATGGCGGAGCTATACGGATGTGGTACAAGATCGCGGCTTTGCTGGCTTTGTTACCGAGCACCGCTACTACGACTTCCCTTAGCTGAGGTAGCTGTAACGTTGAAGATATCGTCCCGAATCTGCCGGATCTACCAGTACAGACACTATAGGTTCGGTTAACTCAAAACTGAGCGGGAAGTTTTCCGGACCAAGCCAGATACCTTCGCCGTCAAGCTGCAAGGGAATGCGTCGCTCGTACTCAATTGTCACTTTCCGCACCCCAAGCATCTCGGTGTTTTTGTCGTGTACATGCGTGCCAACATACAGGCGTTTCTTTACATCGAGCCTGCGCGACAGCGTCATGTTATCTAAGCGTATGGCACACACATTGTGCTCATCGGGAAGCACCCACTTGTGGTCGCCGTAACACCGATACCCACTGACCCCGACCGCAAGGAGCATGAACTTGCCACTGAGCTGCTCGTTTGGGTTCTTACCGACCCGCTCGACCCTCACGTTCATATCCCCGACACCGTAGATGTGGTCGTAGAATAAGGTAGAAAGGTCGGCAACTACCTTGTAGGTGTCCCCCGGCAGCCGCTTTCGGAGCTTGTTGGTGAGGTAGGTCACGTAGGCGTCAATGCCTATTGAAGTGATGTTGAAGGCATAGCGCTGCGGTAGGCCGTGGGCACTTACTCGCACGCCGCGACTTGGCACCACGAGGCCGGTCTTTGAGATAATTTCGGTGGCATGCACCAGGTCTCGGGCATCGGCTCCGTCGTTACCACTGCCAAGCGGCAAACGAATAAAACTAAACTGTTTAAGCACCTCGGGCCCGGCCCGCAGACAAACGTCCAAGAACTGGCTGTAGGTACCATCCCCACCACACAACAAAACCAGCACACGGTCGCGCCCATGGTCCTGCGCCATGAGCTCGGCGGCAATTATCTCTGTGTCGCCAGCTTTTTTTGTAATGTAGATCTCAAACGGAAGGCTGGCCGCTGGTCCGCGGGTTGCGGCCGCCTCAAGCGCGGCAATGTGGGCGCGGCGACGTACGGCCTGGGCCAGGCCTCCGGCTACGGGGTTCATAAGAACAATGATTTTGTCGGCGCGCGCGCTACCGACATGAGCTACCAGCAGTTCGGCAATGCGCCGGAGGTTCGATTCCAGGCTCGGTTTCATGAACGCGAGCATATCACGAAAACTACGGGTGGTCTTTCTTTTTTTCGGCCGCAGGCCGGTTAGCACGCTCAGCCAGCAGAACCGTATAGGGGGTTGCCTCAATTCGCGAACGCGAGAGCTCAAGCTCGTCAAGCATTGTGTGAAGCCGCCGGACACAGGCCGCGTGCCGTGCGGGCTCACCGGCCGCTTCTTCCGACACAAGCAGCTCCAACTCCAGAAAGTCTCCAAGGCCAACAACCTCGGACAGCTCAAGCACCATGTCACCACTACGAAAACGTCGGCCTATTTTCTCTTTGCGAATGTACTCATGGGCCCCGAGCGTGTGAATAAAACGCTCAAAGGCTCTCGGTTCGGGGACATCGAACTCATTCTCTTGGCTTGTTTCAATGCCGTCGTGAATCTTTTTTGCCTTGTGGGTAAACACCGTTCGCTCACCGTCTTGACGCAGCCGAAACTCTACAGGGCTTTCACCGCAGGTAACACTGAAGTAGCGGTCCGATTTATGGTACTGCTCACCGACACCGAAACGTCGTTGTAGTTCGGCCTCTACGTGTGGACGATCGTCTACCCAGACCTTTAACTCAATCTCAACCGACATCGGACACCTCATTCTTCACGTATACGATCTGCACAGGGCGTGAATCCGAATCTATACGTATGAGTATGGGCGATGCGGTAGGAATTTTCAACAATGCAAAAGCCTCTTCGGTCATTGTATACATGTCGCGCATGATTGCCCGAATGGTATGCCCATGGGCAACCACCAAGACGCGCCGACCGGAGCGCACCGCAGGCACTACATGCATCTTCCAGAAAGGGAGGACACGGCGCTGGGTGTCGCGAATGGACTCACCTCGCGGTAGATTCTCTACCGGCAACCCCGCATACAAAGGATCTTTACCAGGGAAACGCTCGTCGTGCAAGCTCAGTTCCGGAGGACGCGCAAAGGTTCCACGGCGCCATTGGTGAACGTATGCTGGATCGTAGTGGTTGAGTACCTCTGTCTTATCTTGACCTTGAAGCGCGCCGTAGTGGCGCTCGTTGAGCTCCCAATGATGGCGCTGTTCCACCTCGGTGTTCAGCCCACTTGGTGACAGTGTATCGATTTCTCTTAAGAGGATATTTAAGGTCTCGGTTGACCGACGGAGAACAGATGTAAAGGCCAGGTCAAACCTAAATCCACAACGCGCCAAAAGTCTACCAGCACTTTTTGCCTCGGCACGACCGGTAGCGGAAAGGTCTACATGGTCGGGCTAAAACTCCACTGCAGTGTCGCCTTAGAGATATCTTGGTGCTTTTCGAGTGTAGCCACTACCTCGTCGGCAATCTGCGGTCCAAGCGGACACATCGGCGTGGTAAGCGTCATGGTAACATTTACGGTACCGTCCTCGTTGTGCACGGCCTCATATATGAGCCCCATGTCTACAATAGAGAACCCAACCTCGGGGTCTATTACCGGCTGCATAATTTCCAGCAGTTCGTCTTTACTTAGCATCATTCAAAATCCCCTCTACCGTGTTCCACGCAAGTAATGCACATTTGATACGCACCGGATACTTTTTAACCCCTTGCATAGCCTCCAGATCCGAAATCGCATCGTCAAAATCTGGTTCCTGTTCTTCAAGCAGCATCCCCTTAAACTGAGCCACAATACCGAGTGCCTCTTCAAAGCTGCGCCCGGTTAGAGCCTCACACAAAAGATTAGCGCCAGCGCAGCAAATGCTGCAGCCAATGCCGTCGTAGGTAATGCGTTCTATCACACCATTGTTGACGCTCAGAAACAGCTCAAGGTCGTCTCCACAACTTGGGTTGGCCCCCTCTGCGTGGAAGCTGGCACCCTCAATGGCCCCTTTGTTTTTCTTGGATCGGTAGTTTTCCAGTATGATCTCTTTGTAGAGATCTTCTTCGTAGTTCATCTGTTGAAAATTCCCCTTACCTTATCGAGACCCGTGAAAAGCATGTCAATGTCGTCGATGTCGTTGTAAAGATACATGGACGCGCGAACAGTTCCCGGTATTCCAAAAAGGCGCATAATAGGTTGCGCGCAGTGAAAGCCGGTACGAACCGCTATCCCTTCCTGGTCCAAAATAGAGCCGACATCGTGTGAGTGAACATCACCAAGATTAAAAGAGAAAATAGCGCCACGCGAGCTATGATCGGCCGGGCCATAACTGATGAGGTCGGGAAACTCTGCTGCTCGCATGAGCGTGTACTCAATAAGATGCTGCTCATGTTCGGCAATTGCCTCCATTCCTATACCTTGCAGGTAGTCAACAGCTGCGCCAAGTCCCATAACACCAGCAATATTTGGTGTTCCTGCCTCAAAGCGCTCAGGCAGTGGCTTAAAGCTCGATGTATCGCGTTTGACACGCACAACCATGTCGCCACCGTACATGAAGGGGTCCATCTCCTCCAACAGGCTCTCGCGGCCGTACAAAACGCCGATGCCGGTAGGTCCGCACATTTTATGTCCAGAAAAACACAAGAAATCGCAGTCAAGCTCCGCAACGTTGACAGTGTGATGTGAGGCGTATTGTGCAGCGTCTACAAGCACCGGGACCCCGTGACGATGGGCAGTATCAATTATGGTTTTTAAGTCAGGTTTGTACCCGGTTACATTAGACATTGCGGTGACCGCAACGAACTTAACCGGCATATCAAACAACGCGTCAAGGTTATTAAGGTCAAAGCTACCGTCCGGCAGCGCCGGAATGAACTCAAGGCGGGCGCCTTTTTCCTGCGCAAGTTGCTGCCACGTGACGTAGTTAGCATGATGCTCAATCTCACTAATGAGAATTACATCGCCTGCGCCTATATTCTTTCGCCCCCAGCCGTTCATTACGACATTTACCGACTCGGTCGTACCACGAGTGAATATGACATGTCCGTCTGCAGGCGCACCAATGAAGTGCGCAACTTTGGCGCGAATGGAGTCATACTCCTCAGTTGCAATTTCGCTGAACTCATATACACCACGGTGAATATTTGCACAGTACTCTTCGTAATAGCGGACCTCAGACTCGATTACCTGCCGGGGTTTGAGCGAGGTGGCACCGTTGTCCAAATACACAAAGGACTTGCCACGCATGCTTCTGCCCAGATTAGGGAAGTCTTCCCGAATCTTGGCTATATCAAGGCCGGACCGCGTGAGGGTCTTGTCGACTGATACAGATGATCTCACGGTAGCCTCCTGTCAGTTTCGTTATATCATAGCGCTTGGGTCAAGTTCCAAGCCGGTTTCCTCCCGCAGCGCCGTTGCCACGAATGTACGCGTGGCCGCGTCCTCATTCACCAGTTCCATTTGATCCAGAATTTCTCTATAAAAGGCCCCTACTAAGATACGTTCTGCTACCGCCTCGGGCAAGCCACGAGACATAAGGTAGTAAACCTCTTCTGGCACCGTAGATGTCATGGTTGCACCATGAGAACATTTGACCTCATTTTCAATAATTTCAAGTTGCGGAATTGAGTCGGCATGCGTGTCGTCCCCAAGCAGCAGATTGCGGTTTGTCTCGTAGCCCTCGCTATGACGTGAACCGGCCGGAATCTTAATGGTACCGGCAAAGACACTATGCGCGGCGTCGTAAAGTACAGTCTTGACGACGGTGTCACTATACGTATGCTCGGCGTTGTGCTCCATGGTTAGCTTTTGTCCGCTGAACTGTTTCCCGCGAACACTAACCAATCCTCTCACATTGGCCCTGGCGTTACGGCCCATGAGACTGTACAACCCTTCCAACACTGTGGCCTTGGAGCCAAAAAACACTGCATCCGAGTTCAGCTTTCCATCTTCCTCTATGAGGACAAACTCGTGAGAAAATAAATGACTATCGTCGGAAATCTTTTCCGTACGCAGAATGCGCAACTCACCACCTTTGGCAACTACCGCCTTGATGACCGGAATAGTTACGGTATCGGACTCGGTACCTTGATAGTCAACGACCACAGAGAGACGAGAGTTTTCACAGACATGTATGCAGACTACCGCGGGCCCTACCGAGCCAGCCGTTGTGTTATGCACCGAAAGGTGCAACGGGGTCTCATGCCGGGTGTCGGGCGCGCTCCGAATAAACAAGCTATCTCCGGCAAGCGCCTCAGCAAAGGAAAGAAACTTGTTCTCGCGCACATCGTTCGCCCGGCCTTTGTTTTTACGTCGGCGTTGCTCATACAGCAGTGAGTACCGCTCTCGGAAGGCCTTAAACGCGTCATAGGTTGGGCCGTTAAGCTCGCCCGGAACGCGGGCAACGCTTAGGCCAGCTGGCAGCCCAGCGCCGTTACCTCCACCTGTACCGACAATTTTGCCGTCTAACTGCGTCTCAAGCAGTGGTGCAACAATTGGGCGCTCGTCGAACTTCAGATCATCCAGAGGCACTCGGCGCCAGGCTTCGTCAGGTGCTCCCGGTAGCGGCAGCTCGAGAGCCCGCTCCACATGCCCCATGCGCTCCTGAGAAACGTAGTGCGAAGCGTCCGCTTTCTTGAGTTCTCGCAGAAGCTCAATCGCGTCCAGCTCGTTCAGTTTTTTCTGTTGTAGACTTTGTATCATAGCCGATTACCCGATTGATCCTTCCATTTCCAGTGCAATAAGACGATTAAGCTCAACCGCGTACTCCATAGGGAGCTCCCTGGTGAACTCTTGAATAAAACCGTTCACTACCATCAGCAACGCATCTTCTTCTTTAATTCCGCGACTCTTGAGGTAGTAGATAGTCTCATCGCTGACCTTCCCAACGGTTGCCTCGTGCATCACGCTCACATCTTTGCGCTCGCGCACATCAATAGTCGGATACGTATCGGACTCCGAAAAGTCATCTAAGAGCAAGGCGTCACACTCAACGTCGGTCTTCACGTGTGAGGCCCCTTTATTTACCTTTATGAGGCCGCGATACGAACTGCGGCCACCGTTTTGGCTAATAGACTTAGCAGTAATGGAGCTGGTGGTATGCGGTGCGCCATGAATCATTTTCGCGCCAGCATCTTGGCGCTGTCCCTTATTAGCGTAACCAATGGACACCACTCGCCCACGGGCGCCCGGCTCGGCAAGAAATACCGCCGGATACTTCATGGTTGTTTTTGCACCTAAGTTGCCGTCCATCCACTCAACCGTAGAATTCTTTTTTGCAATGGCGCGTTGCGTTACCAGGTTGAGCACATTCGTGGACCAGTTCTGTATAGTGGTGTAGCGCAGGTAGGCGTCTTCCTCGGCAAACAACTCAATGACACCGGTATGGAAGGCCGTTTTCGAGTAGGTCGGGGCGGTACACCCTTCTATGTAATGGACCGAAGCACCCTTGTCGGCAATGATAATGGTGCGTTCAAACTGCCCGATGCTCTCTGCGTTTATGCGGAAGTACGCTTGCAGCGGAATATCGACTTTTACACCGGGAGGAATGTACACAAAACTGCCGCCGGACCAACATGCGGAGTTCAGCGCAGCAAACTTGTTGTCGCCCTGTGGCACCAGCTTCCCAATATACTGACGAATGAGGTCGCCATGTTTCTGGATGCCGCTGTCGAAATCTAGAAAGATAACACCCTTTTTCTCCAGCTCTTCCTGCAGATGGTGATATACCACCTCCGATTCAAACTGCGCCGAAACACCGGCAAGAAACTTGCGCTCGGCTTCAGGCACGCCAAGTCGTTCAAAGGTGTCTTTAATATCTTCGGGAACATCTTCCCAGTCGTTATATTTCTTGTCACCGGCACTGGCATAGTAGTACAGGTCCTCGTAATTAATTTCGTCAAACACACTCCCATCCATCCAGGTGGGATCAGGCATGCTATTAAATATATCCAGTGAATCCAGTCGGAACTTCAACATCCACTCTGGTTCGTCCTTGATTTTTGAGATCTCACGAATGATGTCCGGACTTACGCCTCGTTTACTGTTTTTTAGGTAGTCTGTATTTGTGTGGAAACCGTAAAGGCGCTCGTAATCTTTATTAATCTCGGCGACATTGAAATCGACCTCGGCTTTCTCCGCGCTCATACTGAAGCCTCCACGCCAAGAACCGCCTCAAAACCTTCTTCATCAATGCGTTTGCTCAACTCCGCCCCGCCGGATTTCACAATGCGTCCGTCTCTCATAATGTGCACATGGGTAGGGTTAATATAGTCAAGCACACGGTCATAATGAGTAATAACCAACAGCGCGTTGTCCTCGTTGGCATACTCACGAACGTCGTGGAACACTTTCTTAAGGGCGTCTACATCTAGCCCGGAGTCGGTCTCGTCTAACATTGCAAGAGTTGGCTTTAGAAGGTGCATCTGTAGAATCTCGTTTCGCTTCTTTTCACCACCGGAGAAACCTTCATTCAGTGAGCGCCCCAGAAACTCTTTACTAATACCCAATTTGTCCAGCGCCGCATCAAGCTCACGCTTGAAAACACGGAACGGTACCTCTTCACTGCGCCGAGCCTCAACTGCGGCCTTAAGGAAGGTACCCACCGGCAGCCCTCCAATAGTGTGTGGATACTGGAAGGCTAAGAACATACCGGCTCGCGCGCGCTCGTCCGACTCCATATCTTGTATAGGCTTCCCGTGGAAACGAGCCTCGCCTTCGGTTATTTGATGATTGGGGTGGCCCATGAGAACGTGAGCCAAACTACTTTTTCCGGAACCATTTACACCCATGAGCACGTGGATTTCACCTGTATGTATGGTGAGGTCTACACCTTTGAGAATGGGAATTTGTTGGTCTGTGTCTTCAGAAAAAACGGTAGAACACAGTCCTTTAAGCTCCAACAGTGGACTATTCATGAATGTATATCTCCTTACTTAGGTTACCCTAAGTTATCATATGCAAAATTTATGTGTCAATAAACGATACGTGACAATAAACGAAAAGGCGATGTAGGCAGACAGGGCAGATGAACGAACCGGCACCCGAGGGTGCCGGTTCTGCGAGAAAACTTAGCTTAACGGAACAGCCACACTTACTTTGCAGCTGCGTAGTTGGCAGCAACTTGCTTCCAGTTAACGACGTTAAAAAAGTTCTCAATGTACTCGGGGCGTCGATTTTGATACTTAAGATAGTAGGCATGCTCCCAGACATCAAGCCCAAGAAGCGGCTTTTTGCCTTCCATAAGTGGGTTGTCTTGGTTCGGGGTGCTCATGACCTCAAGTTTGCCGTTGTTCAGCACCAGCCAAGCCCAGCCGCTACCAAATCGAGTCGTAGCTGCCGCAGTAAAGGCTGCCTTAAACTCGTCAAAGCTACCAAATGCAGATTTTATCGCGTCGGCCAGTTCACCATCAGGTTCTCCGCCGCCATCCTTACTCATAATTGTCCAAAAGAGACTGTGGTTTGCGTGCCCACCTCCGTTGTTGCGTACGGCCGTTCGCTTAGCCTCCGGAACTTCATTGATCTTTGCAACAAGCTGTTCAACCGACATGTCAGCGTACTCAGTGCCCTCAACTGCGGCGTTGAGCTTGGTTACATACCCTTCATGATGCTTATCATGATGAATATGCATTGTCTGCTCATCGATGTAGGGCTCAAGTGCGTTGTAGTCATAGGGAAGTGCTGGTGTGGTAAATGCCATATAATGCTCCTCGTTTTCAATTTTCGACGTTTGTCTTGCGTGCAAGATACTGCGGTAAAGCGCCAGCGGCAAATCTTGATTACATGTTTAAGCTAAGAAAACTTGAGAAAAAATCCCCCACCGAGCGAAAAAAAAGGCGCAGCGTGTCGTAGAGCACTGAAAGCGGCCCACCACGTGCCACATCAGCTTGAGCGACAAGCGGAGCTTGGACAACCGTGGTCTCGCCTACTCGCCAGACCGCACGCCCATAGCTTCGGCCGCTGTGAACCGGAGCTTCAAGCTCATCTTCGTACTCCAGCTCTCCGGCCAGCTGATCCTGCAGACCTTGCGGGAGTGTAATACGAGGCGCTGTAACCACGGCCAGTTCTACATCGGGGTGGTCTCCCTTCCATACCCGAATACCAGTAACCTGGGGCGCGCCAAGCTCAAGCGTCTCAAACTCGTCAAAGCCGTAGTCTAAGAGCGCCTTTCCATCACGTGAGCGGTTGGCACCACCAAGTGCATGGGTTTCTCCAGGCGCGCCCAGCAGCACTATAATGAGCCGGCGCCCGCCGCGCTCACCAGTCAGCGCAATGTTGTAGCCAGATGAAGGAATAAACCCGGTTTTGAGTCCGTCAACGCCTGGATAGTCCCACAGCAGGGTATTACGGTTGCGCTGAATAATAGGGGCCTCGGCATGCGGAGCTATTAGGTTTTCAGCAGCCGGATATGCATACTCTTTGAGCGAGTGATACCTGTTCAGCGTTTCAGGCCAGGTGTTTAAATACTGCCGGACAAACTCGGCAAACTCCCGCGCGGTGGTTTTGTTCAGCGGGCTGTATCCGGAAGGCTCCTCAAAGCGGGTCTGCTGCAGTCCTAAGCGCTCCATCTCTGAGTTCATTTCTTCTATAAACTGTGGCACGCCTCCAGAGATGTGATACGCCAAAGCGGCGGCCGCATCGTTGCCGGAAGGCACAGCCAGGCCCCGGAGCAGCTCATCCACCGTAACCTGCTGTCCAGGCCCTAAAAACATGAGCGAGGATCCGGGAGGCATGTTGTGAGCGTAGCTTTCGGGAGTGAGCTGCACGTCATCTTCAAGCGCCACCCTGCCCGTTTCGGTGGCGCGCAGCGCTACCTGCATAGCCGCAAGCTTGGTCAAGGAGGCCGGAGGAATGACGATATCGGCATTTTTCTCAAAGAGGACCGCTCCGGTGTCGGCGTCAAGCACCACTGCCGAGCGAGCCGAGATTTCTGGCGGCGTTGGGTACCAGCGGCCAAGCCCTTGGGGTGACTGCAGCGAGACATGGGCACCGGGGGCACCGGGGGCAGAAAACAGCCCGGCAGGAGAGAAGAACAGCAGCAGCGGAACAAGCGCCGCCCATAGTGGAAGTGACTTCATGGGGCCATACTACCGGATATCAGCCCATGTGATCAATTTGACTGTCGCTGGTGGGTTTGGTGGCTGTTGCGCCAGGCCGAGGCCTTTGCCCAGATCCAACACCAAGTAACCGGCTCGGTTCAACAGAACCTGAGTACACTAGCCGCCGTTCAAGCATTGCAAGGCTCGAGCCGCGAGTTCCATGAAGGTCTTATGCAGCGGGTGTTAGGCCGGAATCCGGAGTACGTAAACATGTCGTACACCAATACACAGG
>JAIVHN010000033.1 GCA_020201015.1 Spirochaeta sp.
GTACCTGTACGACCGCCAGACGATCATTGAGTACGGGGAGTGGGCAGTTCGGCAGGTAGTTCATCATGAGGCCAAAGCACCACCGTTCCCTCGGAGCCACTTAAACTCTCCGGAGCACACGTCCGGCAGTGGTACGGCTTAAGCCTGAGTCATAAACTCACGATACAACCCCTGTATGTAGTGTTCCCGTTCACCTCAAGCACTCTCATATTTGTCGCGGCCACAAGTGCGGCGGTTCCGTCCCTGTTGTTGCCTGCTGCTGGATCCTGGTCTCCGGGAATCCTGCTGGACTGAGCGGCAAAGACCTCTACATCACCGCGTACTACTGGACTATCACTACGCTTACAACCATCGGTTACGGGGATATTACGCCCAGCGGTCAAGCGCAGATGCTGTTTGTGATTCCTATACAGCTGTTTGGCGTCGATATCGCGAGAAAATGGAGCAGATCAACGCGTTCTTGAGGTACCGCAGCATTCCCGAAAGCCTCAAGGCGAAGATCAACTCGTACTACGCGTATCTCTGGGAGACGCGCAAGGGCTACGAGGAGGCTGAGTTTGTCCATGACCTGCCAGCGGCGCTTAAGGAGTCGGTTGCACTACATCTGAACAAAGAGATTATTGAACGGGTGCCGCTGTTTGAAAATGCAAACGAGAATCTAATCCGGGACATCATTCTGGCCTTGGAGTTCTGTGACCTGTATCAACTGAACAAAGACCAGTTTGACAATGTCATTGAGCACTACCCCGCGTTCAAGCACTCGATACAGCTGCTCGCCGAGGAACGGAGAGACAAGGTCGAGACCCTACGGAAACGGGAAACTCACCGCCCGCAGACCAGTGAGCAACGGCGAACGCTACAGCCAAGCGATGTTTACCACTTCACTTCCACGTGTTGATTCTCGAACTTGAAGACGAGGCGGCTTGTTCCGGGTGCGGACATTCACTACAGTAGTGTGTGTAGGGTAGTGAGCGCGGGCGCGCCAGCGGCTACCGTATAGGACAAGAAGGAGGCTCGTATGGAGCGCATGTTCCGATTTTGCATAAACACCCTGGCTGTATTCGTAGCGGTAGTTCTTTTGGGTATTCCGGCCCTGAGAGCGGGTGCGCAGGAAGCTCGTAGTGTTAGTGTCAGGGAGACGCAGCTGCGGGAGTCGCCCGGCTTTCTTGGGAGAGTAATAACCACGCTTGCGTACGGAGACCGCGGGGACTCCATGCAAGAACAGAACGGGTGGACACAGGCCCGGTTTGGTGACAGCGAGGGGTGGGTTCATACCTCCGCGCTCACCACCAAACGAATTGTACTCGACGCAAGTGACCGGGATGTCCAAGAGGCGGCATCGTCCCGGGAGGTCGCTCTTGCCGGGCGCGGATTCAACCGCCAGGTAGAGGCGCAGTACGCAGCTGAAACGGGGCTGGACTTTCAAGAGATAGACCGGATAGAGGGCTACGCACTAGATCCCGAGGAGCTTCTGGCCTTCCTCCAGGCTGGCGGACTGAGTCTCTCTGAAGGAGGCCGGTGATGAAAAGCTATGGAGTAGTATGGATTGCGTGTACAGCGGCGCTGCTTGTTGCCGGATGCGCAGGACTTGGAGATGTTGCCGGGCTTGGTGCGGGTGCGGCCGCCTCAACCGGCTACGTGACCACTTCTCAAGCAGAGTCTATTGCCCGCTCAGCCCAAGACATCGCGCGCAGCGCCGAAGACCTGACCCCTGAGCAAGAGTACTACATCGGCCGCTCGGTAGGGGCGGTCATTCTTGACAGCTATGATCCGTGGGACGAGCAGGAGGCAAATCGATATCTCAATCTGCTCGGCCAGTCACTGGCGCTTGCCTCCGACAGACCGGAGCTGTTTGGCGGGTACCGCTTCCAGATTCTTGACACCGAGGAGATCAACGCATTTGCTACACCAAGTGGGCTCATCTTCGTTTCACGTGGGATGCTGAGGCTCACCGGGTCGGAGGACGATGTTGCCGCAATTCTGGCGCACGAGATTGGGCACATTGAGCACCAACACGGGGTGAAAGCTATTCGCACATCCCGGTTGACCACCGCCTTTAGCTCAAGTGCCATGACAGCGGTCGAACTGGCTGGTCCGGAGGAGGTTGCCGCGCTGACGCGCACCTTTGACGACTCTATCTCCGACATTACCGACACGCTTGTTTCGAGCGGATACTCCCGCGGGGCCGAGCGCGAGGCAGATCTTGCTGCGCTACGAATTCTTGCGCGCGCGGGCTACGACCAAAGTGGCTTAGTTCGGGTTCTGCAAGCCATGGACGAGGTATGGGCGGCCGGTGGCCCCGGCTTTTTGAGTACCCACCCGGATCCTCAGGACAGAATTGATGATATTCGTTCGGCTATTGAAACTGGGTCGGGTTCCGCGGCTCCGGCTGCTACACAGAGCGTGCGGCAGAACCGGTATCGGGCGACCCTGGGCGACGTGTGAACTCCGCAAGGCCTGCGGACTCCGTAAAGCGTGTGAACTCCCCACGGAAGGACCGGGAGCGTAAAAGACGCGCGATTCGAGGCGCGGTGATTGGCGTTGCCGCAGCGGTGCTGGTGCTTGCTGTGTGGGCCGCCAGCGCATTCGAGTCGCTTGAGTACCGGAGTTGGGATCAGAGGGCCCGCTTTTATGCGGCCCGCGAAACACCGGACGAGAGCGTTGTGCTTGTGCTGCTTGACCAAGATAGCCTGGATTGGGTGCGGGAGGAGTTTGGTCTAAGCTGGCCTTGGCCGCGGGAGCTGTACGCCTACATTGTAGATTATTTCTCGCGGGCCGAAGCGGCGTCCGTGGTTTTTGATGTGTTGTATCTGGATCCTTCAGGATACGGTGTGCATGACGACGCCGCGCTTGAGGCGGCAATTCAAAACAATCGGCGTTTTGTGGGGTCTGTTTTCCTTGGTGCCGAGACCGGAGATAGCACAAGCTGGCCGGCCGACTTACCGGCCGGTAGCCGCTATCCGGTTCTCACTGAGTCCAATTCCAATGCTGAGTCCGCGTCCGACTCCACGTCCGATGCCTCTTTTGCAGCGGACTTTCCCCGCTTTCCGCGCGCCTCCTTTCCTATTCCTGAGGTCGCCGAGTCTGCTCGAATACTTGGCAATATCCACCTCTCCGCAGATTCGGACGGGGTCTATCGCCGGGTTGACCTGTTCTCGGTCTTTGACGGCAGGGCTGTTCCGGCTCTGGGAACTGCAGGGTTTCTGGTGGGCAACGACGGAGTAGAGGTGGTTCCGCAAGGGCTGGATGTTCCACTAGATCGGGACGGGCGGGCGGTTCTTCGCTATAGGGGAGAAGGCGGAATGCCGCAGGCCTACAGTGCTGCCGCCATTCTGCAGAGTGAGGTGAATCTACGGGGGGATATGGCTCCGCCGGTAGATCCTGAGCTTTTCTCCGGCGCGCGGGTATTCTTTGGGTTCTCGGCGCCCGGACTGTTTGATCTACGACCAACACCCCTTGGGGGCTCAACGCCGGGAGTGGCGGTGCACGCAACAATTCTAGATAACCTGCTCACCGGTGGTTTCATGAAAACTCCGGGGAATCTTGCGGTGGTGATTATCGTTCTGTTGTTTGCTGTTGCGGCCGCGGTGCCGGCCTCGGTAAGTGTGAAGTCCGGAATGATTGCGCTGTGGTACTTCTTGTTTCTACCGGCACCTATGCTCATGGGCTTTGCCGCCTATCTGCCGGGATACTGGTTTCCGGTGGTGGCGCCGACGGCAGGCGTCATTCTGGCCCTGGTTGGAGCGGGAGCCGCATCTTACGCGGTGGAGGGTAAGCAGAAGCGGTTTATCAAGTCCGCTTTCCAGCAGTATCTCAGTCCCGATGTTATTGAGAATCTCCTCTCGGATCCGGAACGCCTACGTCTGGGAGGTGAGCGGCGTGTGCTGTCTATCTTCTTCTCAGATCTTCAAGGCTTCACCGGTATTTCCGAGAAGCTCTCTCCCGAGGAGCTCACCTCCCTCCTCAACGAGTACCTTTCGGCCATGACCGATGTCATTCACGAGGAGGGCGGCACGGTAGATAAGTACGAAGGTGACGCAATCATTGCGTTTTGGAACGCCCCCTTAGAGCAAGAGGATCATCCGGTCCGGGCGGTCCGGGCCGCGTTGCACTGTCAGCAGGCTCTCGCGGAGTTGCGGCCAGCTTTTGCTACCAGGACTGGTGCAGACTTGTACATGCGTATCGGTATGAACACCGGTGCAGCGGTTGTCGGGAACATGGGCTCCCGCACCAGGTTTGACTACACTATGCTGGGCGATGCGGTGAATCTGGCAGCCCGTCTGGAGGGAGTGAACAAGCAGTTTGGCACCTACACTATGATCTCTGAGGCTACGGCTGCTGAACTGACCGATGCCTTCCGGTGTCGTGAGCTTGGACGCGTTGGGGTTGTAGGGCGTGCGGCACCGGTCGTAGTCTACGAGCCGTATTTTGCAGAGCAGTACACCAACGCTTTGGAGTTGGTGGAGACCTTCCACCGGGCCTTACAGCTGTACTACCAGGGATCATTCGAGGAGGCAGCTCGGCTATTTGAAAGCATTTCGGCCGTAGATCCGCCTGCAGCCCGCTACGCCGAACGCTGTCGCGCATTGCAACAGGAGCCGCCACAGGACTGGGCCGGGGTCTGGGTCATGACCGCTAAGTAGCGGCTTGCCTTGGGGTGCGCGTGAGGCTGGCGCGCTGCGCCGGTACGTGCGCGCCCTGCCTGGGCTGTCAGCGCCTGTGCCCCACCCCGCGATAATGTCAGCGTCTGTGTCCAATCTGAATAACCACCGGGTAAGCATGGCGTTCCATTTCTTCAAGGCAAGAAATCCACAGGTCGACAACCTCACGGCTATTCTCCCGCTGATACACACCAACAACATCCCCTGAGTGGCTTTGCATGAGTGCGGCGGCGTCCTGAAAACGGCCCTGGGCAATGAGGGCGTTAAAGCGCGCCTCCACTGACTCATCATCTTCCGGCTCATCGCCCATGAAGGCGTCGTAGCGCTGCTCGTAGCGTTGCAAGATCACGTGGTCCACCGGCACCGGAAGTCCTGCTCCGTCACGTTGATCACTGAGTGGATACCGTAAGGCCATGTCGCCGAAACGGGTAACAATTCGGTTGTACTCGGCACGGTCGAAAACCCCATGAGTATCGTACAAGAAGTCTTCAAGCTTGCGCAGGACGATTTTAGCTCCGTCGCTACGCCCGGTGTTTTCGTAGATGTGGACTCCGTCATCGGCGCTGACCTCAAAGGTGGAGCTGCTGTACTGAAAGAAACTGTTGTCAGCCGTACCCGTCGTAGGCGATGCACCGCGGTGGCGGCGGTAGAACTCTACGACTGCAGATTGTGGATCACGTGTGAGATAGAAACTCCGATACCCATGCGAACCGCGTGCGTCACCGGCAACCGAGCCGGGGTACGCTGGTGCCCAGGGGCTAGACTGTTGAGTCGTGGCAAATCCAACCACGAAGCCAAATAACACAACCGCCACTACGACTACACGCTTTCCCGGCTGGGTATATGCACCAATCTTCATTCTTGAACCTCCTGGTTTAAAGGTAGTCTGTCAGGAACGAAACAGCGGTGAGCGCGTGCTTTCAAAAGTAGATTCATGTGGCTCGATGCAGGAACTCTACTAAAATGGTACCCTGGAAAGCTACTGAATGCAACCTAAATTGCAACTGGACTATCCTTTGGGGTAGATGCTGCACGCGCTGCGCCGGTACTTGACGGTCGCAGCGTTGCAGGGCAAATTATGCGGTAATGAAGAACCTACTCAGCCTCACAGCTCTCTGCTTTCTTCTGCTTGGGGCGCCTGTCGCCCTGATTGAAGCACGTGAGTACCCTAAACCGGCGGCAATGGTCAACCCGCTCTACCAAGTAACGGAAGACTCAACAATACTCATGCCGTCGGGCTACTACGAGTTTGGACATTGGCGCTATGATCTTGCAGGAAGCGATTACGACCTCTTTGAAGGGCGAACCGGTGGTGCCGCAACTGTGCTGCAGTATGATGGACGAATGGCATCCGGAATATTTTTTAGGTCCTTACTTAGATCCGGGCCGGGCCCAGATGACTGGAACCCACCGACACGTATTGAGTGGCGGCTAGACTCGGTACAGTTTGAGTATGGCGGGCACCTTGCGTTTCGTGTCCCGGTGGGAGATCTTCTGTTCGAGTACTCTCGCTCGAGCTTTCATCCCTTCCGAGACGATGCGCCCGAGGGCTATGTCGTTAACACCAGCGACTATGTCCGTCTGGGCTATATGCCGCCGCCACTAGCGCAAGGCGCGACCAAGATCGAGGGGTACATAAAAAGCGGCTATCTTGACCTGTTTGACTTTTGGGACGCGATCTATGAAAAGCCGCGCGCGTACTGGAAGACAACACTTGCGCTTGGTGCAGAGCGGGTGCTGACCGACGGGATCCGGCTCGACTCCGCCGGAAGGTCGAGCGCAGGCGAGGTCGGCCTTTTCGGTCACATTGAGCCGTCTCTGCTCTTACTCCGTAGCGGCGGCGCGGACATTGATGTCTACTCCGAGATCGGCTTGCGCTTTACTGGAGGCTTTGGCCGGCTGGACCTTTTCCTTCACGCCACTCGTATTGGTGATACCGAGGAGCTGGAAGATAAAGAGGTTGAGGCCCGGCTTTTTGGTGTGGCCCTGCGGCTTGCTACCCAGCCAGGCGGACGTTAAGACGCACGTTGAGATGCGCACTCGGTTTTTTCTACCGCTTGGCCTACCGCTCAGCGTTGAGGTAGTCCTCAACTAACCGGTGTACCTCGCTGGCATCTGTACAGCTCAGCGCTTGCTCGGCAAGTTTTTTTACCTCGGCATAGTCGGTGTGGCGTACCAGGTCCTTAAGTACCGGCACCGAGCCGGGATTCATGCTCAGTTTGCGAACCCCTAAACCCAGAAGTAGTGCTGCGGTCTCCGGTGCCGAGGCGGCCTCGCCGCAAACCGACAGCTCAATGCTTGCACCCTCGGCGGCGGCAACGCTCTGTGCTACTGCTGTGAGCACCGCGGGGTGCATAGGGTCGGCAATATCCACCAAGTGTTCGGCGCCCCGTTCGGCCGCCATGATGTACTGTGTGAGGTCGTTGGTGCCGATGCTGAAAAACGCAGCATGCTTTGCCATTACTTCGGCTTGAATCACGGCGGCCGGGGTCTCAATCATTATGCCAAGTGGCGGCAACTCACCAAGTTCCTTCCCTTCACTGCGAAGTTCCATGGCGGCCTCCTCCAAGATTGCGCGCGCTGCTTCTATTTCTTCAACGCGGGCAACCATCGGGAGCATGAGAGAAATAGTGTGTCCCACAGACGCCCTAAGTATTGCGCGTAGGTGCTCCTTGAAGAGTTCCTTTTCTCTCAGACAAAGGCGTATTCCGCGGAGGCCAAGAAAAGGGTTGTCTTCCTGCGGCAGTTGAATGTAGGCCAGATCCTTGTCGCCGCCAATGTCCAGTGTGCGCACGGTTATGGGCCGGTCGCCAACTGCGTTGAACATTTTTGTCAGCATCTGAATCTGTTCATCCTCGGTAGGGGCGTTACGGCGTGATAGAAACATGAACTCGGTACGCAGGAGCCCTACACCTTCGGCTCCGTTTGGGTTTACGTGATTAGCACCGGTGAGATCCCCAATGTTGGCCTCGACGGTGATGAGCCGCTCGTCACGGGTGTACGCGGCCTCGCCGCTTCGTTGTCTGAGGTCCTGGCGTCGATCAAGCCATGCCTGTCGTTTTGTGCTGAACTTGTTTTGTGTGCTTTCGTCAGGGCCGAGGATTACGGTGCCCGATTGTCCGTCAATTGCGGCACTTGTCGCCTGGCAGGCCCAGTCGGCCGAGACACCGGCCACAGCCGGAATAGCTAAGGCGCGAGCAAGGATGGCCGCATGTGAGGTAGGACCACCCTGTTCGGTAATAATTCCCAGTATCCGTTCGGGGTCCAGCTGGGCGGTATCTGACGGCGTCAGCTCACGGGCACATAAAATGACCGGGCTGTCCGGTGCGGCACCGGCACCGCCGTCCTCTTCTAAGAGTTCGCGCAGCACGGCCCGCCGTACGTCGTGGATATCGACCGCACGTTGTGCTAGATAGGGTTCAACGTTTGCGGCGTAGGCC
>JAIVHN010000206.1 GCA_020201015.1 Spirochaeta sp.
ACCAAGAAGGGTGGCGAAGACCGGCGCGTTTTTCGACGTGCTGCGGTGTATGGGCCAGTGGACACACTCCGTGCAAGTGCCGTCTCGGAACTAACAATTGACCTGAGCGAGGTCTTTCCCCCTATTTCCGACGGCTAGTTTTTTGCTGCGGCGGACGGCCGGAACTGGACTGACCACCTGCAACCTTGGTGGGTTTAGTGGCTTTGCCGCGTGCAGGCTTTGTGGGCTTGCCGCCGCGGGCGCCGGGCCCGGGCGCGCGCGGTGGGTACGGTCGGATGAGACATTTCGGGCCAGTGCCGATGAGGTCGGTGCGGCCGGTTTGTTCAAGGGCTTCGCGCACACGGCGGTAGTTCTTGGGGTCGCGGAACTGGAGCAAGGCTCGCTGCATTGCTTTCTCGGCGTACTCGGTGGTCACAGCCACCGTCTTCCCGTTGCGGGGGTCAATGCCGGTGTAGTACATGCAGGTGGCGACGGTGCCGGGTGTGGGGTAAAAGTCCTGCACCTGCTCGGGGGTGCCGCCTTGGTCGCGGAAGTACTCGGCAAGTGCAACGGCGTCCCGCAGGGTGGTGCCGGGGTGACTAGAAATGAAGTACGGCACAATAAACTGCTTGGAGCCAATTTCGGTATTTACCTTCTCAAAAGCACGACGAAATTTCTCGTACACCTTCATCCCGGGTTTCCCCATGGCCGATAGTGCCTGCGGGGTAATATGCTCCGGTGCCACCTTCAGCTTGCCGGAAACATGGTGCGTGCAGAGCTCACGCAGAAAACTTTGATCGCTGTCCAGCAACAGATAATCAAACCGAATGCCGGAGCGGACAAACACCTTTTTGACACCGGGGAGCTGCCTCAGAGCACGCAGGACGTCCCGGTACTCGGTATGGTCAACCTTCAACTGCGTGCATGCATCGGGGAAGAGGCACTGCTTGTCCTTACAAACTCCATGCTTAGCTTGATGTTCGCAGGATGGTGTGCGGAAGTTGGCGGTGGGGCCGCCGACGTCGTGGATGTAGCCCTTGAAACCGGGGAGTTGGGTAAGGAGGCGGGCCTCGCGCAGCAGGCTCTCCTTGCTGCGGGCGCCAATTCGGCGCCCCTGGTGAAAGGTCAAGGCACAGAAGCTGCAGCCGCCGAAACAGCCGCGCGCCGAGATCAGGCTAAAGCGCACCTCCTCCACAGCCGGCACCCCGCCTGCTTCAAGGTAGTCGGGGTGAAAGGTGCGAGCATAGGGAAGTTCGTAGAGATCATCAAGCTCATCGCCAAAGAGGGTCGGCTGCGGTGGGTTCTGCACCACAGACCAAGGACCATAGGCTTCTACCAAAACATCGGCATTCAGCCCGTCGGTGTTGCGGTGCTGCTCGCGGAAGCTCTCGGCATAGGCTCGTTTGCCGCGCGACTTATCCTGCAGCGTGTCCCAGTCGGGCAAACTAACGGTCTTCCGGCGCACGCCGGTCGCGCCAGGGGCATCCTCGGCGCGGCATTTGTAGACCGTGCCGGCGATTTCGGTGAGGTCCGCTGCTCGGCGGCCACGGCTGAGCTCAGCTGCAATCTCCAGCATCGCCCGCTCTCCCATACCGTAAACCAGCAGATCCGCCTTGGAGTCCACCAGAATGGAGCGCCGCATTTTGCTGCCCCAGAAGTCGTAATGGGCAAAGCGGCGCAGCGAGGCCTCGATGCCGCCGATAACGATATCGACACCTTTGAAGGCTTCACGGATGCGCGTGCAGTACACGAGCGTTGCACGATCGGGTCTGCGGCCGCCCTCGCCACCCGGGCTGTAGGCGTCATCCCGCCGCGGCTTGCCACCGATGGTGTAGTTGGCAACCATGGAGTCCATGTTCCCAGCGCTGACCAGAAAACCCAGCCGCGGCCGCCCAAGCCGCGCAAAGTCCTGCGGACTCCCCCAGCTCGGCTGCGCAATAACTCCCACGCGGTACCCATGGCTTTCCAGCATCCGCCCGAGCAGGGCGGGCCCGAAACTTGGGTGGTCTACGTAGGCATCGCCTGAGACAAATATGAAATCCAAATCCCCCGGCGCAAGTCCGCAGCGGCTAAGATCCTCGGGATATGTGGGAAGAAAGTGAGTTCGTTCAACGTGGTAATCTTGGAGTTGTTGCATAGTCCTACTGCCGTGTTAAAGCCGGCCAGCCTCAATAATTCGCTGCAGGAACTGCTGCGTGCGCGGATGTTCCGGCGTCGAGAACAGCTCTGACGGTGGCGCCTCTTCCAGAATGCGGCCGCCCTCAAGAAAGCATACACGGTCTGCTACCTCACGGGCAAACCCCATCTCATGGGTCACAATGATCATGGTCATGCCCTGCGCCGCCAAGTCCTTAATGATCTTTAGCACGCCACCAATGAGCTCAGGGTCAAGCGCAGCAGTGATCTCGTCCAGCATGAGTACGTCCGGATTCGTAGCCAGGGTTCGAATAATGGCCACGCGCTGTTGCTGTCCACCGGAGAGCTGCTCAGGATACGACTCCGCAAACTCGGCCATGCCAAAAAGGCTGAGTAGTTCGCGCGCGTGCTCCTCACTTTCCCGTCGTGACACCCTATGTACCTTTCGCGGAGCAAGGGTAATGTTGTCGAGCACATTCATGTGTGGGAAAAGGTTAAAGGCCTGGAACACAATGCCTACTCGTTTGTGGAGTTCATTACTGTTCTTGAAGCGCTCGCCATCAATAGAGACACCATCAAGCTCAATGGTACCGTGATCAAAGGGCACGAGCTTGTTGACGCAGCGCAACAAAGTGGACTTACCGGAACCAGATGCCCCAATGAGGCACACCACCTCGTCGGCCGCAACCGCAAGGTCTATTGCGTCGAGCACCAAGGTATTTCCGTAGTACTTGGTTAAGTTAGCTATGCGAACTCGGTCCATGCTTAGAGTGTCCTTTGCAGCCGGCGCTCTTGATCTTTGCGGGCCACGTAGTCGGTAAACCGAGCCATAGGTATGGTTGCCATCAAAAAGAGCAGCGCGGCTGCAATAAGTGAGGAGTAGTTAAAGGTGCGAGCAGTAAAAATCTGAGCCTCCCTGACCGCATCGCGCACGCCGATAACGCTGAGGAGTGCTACATCCTTTTGCAGCGCCACCGCCAGGTTCAGCAGTGCCGGAAGCACATTCCGCACCGCCTGCGGCACTATTGCATACAGCAGTGTCTGCCACTGAGAAAGACCAAGCGCCTTAGCGGCCGCCCGCTGTCCATCATGCACCGCCTCCATGCCGGAGCGATACACCTCGGCAGCATAGGCGGAGTAGCCAAGAATCATAGCCACACCACCCCAGAAAAGCCCGGTGCGCGGAAGTCCTGGGATTTGAAGTGCTGGCACCCCAAAGCCAAAAAGCAGCACCAACAGCAGTGAAGGAATGCCCCGCAAGAGGTCGATGTAGAGAATTGCAAAAACCTTGAGCGGGGCAAACACCGGCCCGCTTAACGAGCGGAAGATTGCCAAGACCAAAGCCCAACAGGCAATTACCACCAGCGCTATGGCCCACACCGTCATGTTTGTCAGAAACCCGCGAAACACGTTGGGGAAGGCAGCGATGATGGCATCGAGATTAAAGAACTGGAGCTTAATGCGTGGCCACTGTTCGGCGCTCGTCACCAGACGGGCGACGAGGCCAAACACCACGGCTACACTGGCAAAGCTAATGAGAAAGGGAAGATAGCGTTCACGGAAGGTGAGGGTTTGGTGCGCCGGCGGCGCCGGCACACGACTCTCTGTACTCACTCGCTAATCTCCGCAATATTGCCTTCTGGAAGTAGATACTGCTCAATGAGCTCATCAACAACGCCGCGGTCGATGAGCGCCTGCAGACCCTCATCTATCCAGCCAACAAGCTCGTTGCCTTGCTCAAAAAGCAGACCATGACCGTTGTCGTTCGGATCAGCCGGGAGTAACGCCACGATTTCGGCCTCGGGCACCTGGACTCCGGTAGCATAGATTGCGCTGGGAAGCGCCGCCACGGTAGCATCTATGAGCCCACCCTGCATCGCCTGGAAGGTTCCTGCCTGGTCGTCAAAAACGGCAACATTTGAAATACCAAGGACGTTCTCCAGATAGTCAAGGTCGGTGGTTCCGATCGTTGCTCCCCAGCGAGCCCTACGCAGGTCCGCAAAGGACGCCGCATTCACAACATCGCTCCCCGGAAGCGAAATGACCGCTTTATCAGGCTGAAAATATACCATTGAGAAATCAAGGATCTGTTGTCGATCGGCCGTAACCGAGACTTGTCGAATAGAAAAGTCGAAAGGTTTTGGACCGGGAGCAATGGTTTGGTCAAAGGTGAGGCCGCGCTCCCATACAACTTGCTCTCTGGAGAAACCCAGCTCCTCGGCTAAAGCATACATCAAGGCGCTCTCAAACCCCTCGCCCCGTGCAGGATCATTGTGGAGCATCCATGGCGGATACACCGGCTCGCCGGTACCAATTGTCAGTTGTCCCGGACGCACCAGCCGTGGATCCTGTGTAGTCCGTTCAAGCGCCGTGGTGTCTTCAACCTCGGCGGCCTCCTCCGGGCTACACCCCATGAACACAGCGGTTCCAATAATCACGGCAAACACAACTATCCCAAGAATGAACTTTCGAGCCATATGTCCCTCCATCTTTTTTATTGTCAAGAAACGATATGGTATCCCCGGTCGGTCGTCAAGGTCTCAACAACGGGGCAACCTACACCTTGGCAAGCAACAAGCTGGAGTTGTGTCCACCAAAGCCAAAAGAGTTCGACAGCGCAATTTTGATATCACGCTTTACCGGCTCGGTTGGCAGCTGCACGGGCGGGAGTGCCGGGTCACGGTTGAAGATGTTTTTATTGGCTGGCACAAGGCCGTTGCGCATCGCCATAACAGTGAGAATTGCTTCCAACCCTGCGGTAGCCCCTAAAAGGTGCCCGTGATAGCACTTGGTAGATCCAATGAGGACCGTCGCGGCACAGTCCTTGATGAGCGAGTAAATTCCCTTGATCTCGGCGATGTCGCCGACCGGCGTTGCGGTTCCATGCGTGTTGATGTAGTCCAGATCTGCCGCCTGAACCCCAGCCTGATCAAGCGCCATCTGCATGGAATAGGCGGCACCACCACCTTCGGGATCAGGGGCTACAAAGTCGTACGCGTCACCCGACATGCCGCAGGAAAGCACCTCAGCGAAAATATCGGCCCCACGGGCCACCGCATGTTCATACTCTTCTAGAATGAGAATGCCGGAACCTTCACTAAGCACAAAACCGTCACGGTCAACATCGTAAGGGCGTGAGGCGGTCTCCGGGGAGTCGTTGCGAGAGGAAAGCGCCTGCATATTGCCGAAGCCCGCAATAGAAAGCTCGTTGACCGTACCTTCGGCACCGCCAGCAACCATGACATCGGCCATGCCGTTCTGAATAATAAGCTGTGCCATTGCCATAGAGTGATTAGCGGTGGCGCAGGCAGTTTGCAGACTCAGGTTCGGCCCTTTTATGCCGTACATCATACTTAACACACCGGAAACGATATTACCTATAGACATCGGTACGAAAAATGGGCTCACTCGCCGTGGGCCTTTGGTCACCAGCGTCACCGAGTTCTCGTGCTGAACCGAAAGGCCCCCGACACCACTACCGACCGAGATCCCTATGCGGCGTTTATCCGCTACGTTATCCAAACTGGCTTGATCCCAGGCCTCGCGCAGCGCGGCGGCTCCATAGTGGCAGAAGGTGTCCATGCGCTTGGCCTTCTTGACCATGTCCGCGGAGAAGTAGTCTGCATAGGTAAAGTTGCGCACCTCACCGGCAATCTGAGTTGGAAGGGCCGAGGCGTCAAAGCGGGTAATTGGGCCTATACCGGACTCGCCAGCCGCAACTCGTTGCCAAGACTCGGCAACCGAGTTTCCCATAGGATTCACGGTGCCCATTCCGGTAATCACTACACGCTTTTTCTGCATCACTTCCTCCTGTCGTTATCTTCATGTACTATCGTGTTCAGGCAACAGAATACTGATAATCGTCACTTTTTGTAAGCCGTTTATGAGAGTAATGTTAGGATGTAGCAACCCTGGCCTGTGCAGCCCCCGCCGCAGGCCCCCGCTGCGGCCAGCCGCCGACACCGCTGGCAGCCGCCGACACCGCCTACCAACACGTTGACCGTGGTGCACACACGCGGTAATCTAAGCGCGCAGTGAAGACCACACCCGTAATAGAACTTCGCAACGTGACCAAATGTTTTTCGCACAGCTCACCGCCCGCCGTCACCGCGCTTGAGTTCGCAGCAGGCGCCGGTGAAGTCGTTGGGATGCTTGGCGAGAATGGTGCCGGTAAAACCACTACCCTACGAATGATTGCCGGATTGATCCGGCCCAGCTCCGGGCAGGTTTTGGTCAACGGACACGACACGCAGCACGAACCGTCTCAAACCCGACGCTCGGTTGGGGCTCTATTTGGAGGCGCGGTTGGTCTTTACGACAGACTAAGCGGCCGTGAGAATATACGCTACTTTGCCGACCTAAACGGGCTTTCGGCACCCGATGCTCACGGCTGCACCAATGATCTCATTGAGCTCCTCGACATGCAGAGTTTTGCCGACCGCCGTGTAGCGGAGTACTCCTCGGGCATGAAACAGCGCACCGCACTGGCTCGCGCATTGGTACATCAACCCAAGATCTTGCTCCTTGACGAGCCCACAACCGGACTGGACATACGTAGCGCCACAATCGTACAGCGCTTTGTACAGCGTCGGAAGAGCGAGGGCAAACTCATTCTCGTGTCGAGTCACAACATAGAAGAGCTGGAAACCTTGTGCGACCGTGTACTCATACTGCATTCGGGACAGCTGCGGCACGTTGCCTACCGTGACGAAACCGGGGCTTATGCGCTGCGGGACCTGTATTCACAAATTGTGGAGAGTACCGGGTGAGAAAACTCATACACATAACCCGTATAGTATTCTTCAAGGAACTTACTGAGTTACTACGAGACTTCCGTACCGTGCTTATCTCTATTGGCGTGCCCCTTGTCCTTTTTCCGGTTCTCGTATTGGTGCTTTCGGTGAACATTAACCGTGCCGAGTCCGCGTTTGAGTCCGGGATACGGGTAGGAGTTGTAGCTCCGAAAGCGTCTCTTGAGGTGGCCGACGACGCCTTTGATCTTCACTCCTATTTATCACACCAAGATTTTATCACGGTAATCTCGCTACCGGAGGGATCCACAGGGAGCCAGGCTCTCAGGGCGGGTGAGATATCCGCGGCAGTGATTACTCGTCAGCGTGCCAGCACCGCCACCGCTGCTGGCGCGCCTGCGGCGGCCAGCTCACGCGCAGAGACCGCTGCTGGCCCAGGAGTCACACTGCTCTACGACAACACCGACCTGTTTTCTCAGGCAGCGGCCGAGTATGTTGCAGCAGTTCTGGACGCCTACTCAGAATCCGTCCTGGCGGCTCAGATTGCGGCGCTCGATATTCCTGCCGAAACTTTTGCCCCACTCGAGATCGAACTGCTGGGTCTCCATGACCCTTCCCGCAGCGCGGGCACCTTGGCCCTGTCTTTTCTCATTCCGGTGTTAATGCTGGTGTCTGCAGCGCTGGGCCCACTTGCAAGTGCGGCCGACCTCGGCGCGGGCGAGAAGGAACGGGGTACTCTGGAGCCGCTGCTTGGTACCGGCGCCGGCAGACCTGCCCTGTTGCTTGGGAAGTTCGGCGCGTGCGCAGTTATGGGACTGCTTGGAATGCTGGCTTTCTTTACAGGCGCGGGCCTCGCGTATCTCATTGGTCCCGGCGCTTTTGGTAGTGAAGAACTGCAGTTTGCCCTGAGCGCAGGCACAGTTGCCATACTTACTGGGCTTGCGGGGGCTACCGTACTAGTGCTGAGCTCCTTTGAGCTTGCTCTCAGTTTTTTGGCGCGCTCAGCAAAGGCGGCTCAAACCTATTTTATTCCGGTACTTATTGTTTCATCGACAGCCGGATACGGAACGTACATGATGAACCTTGAGGTACTCTCGTTGTGGTACTATAACATTCCCCTCTTTAACATTGCGCTTATCCTCAAGGCGGTCGTGCTTGGTCGTCTCAACCTCGTTCCGCTCCTTATTACAAGCGTATGGATCCTGCTCTACGTAGCCGGTGC
>JAIVHN010000319.1 GCA_020201015.1 Spirochaeta sp.
GTACGTGTCCCAAGGTAGGCCGCCGCTTCTGGAACAATGTTGAATAGCTTGCGGACCTGGCTTCCACCGATTCGTTCGGTGTGTCGCGAAACCTCTCCATAGTTGGTGTTCCACAGACCGAAATCACTGGCATATACACCGGTAAAAATCTCACGGACAAACAAGGCATCGGTTGCTACCGCCAAATCCATAGTTGCACGAGGGTCCCAGAGAACGTTAACGCCATAGGGAATCTGCAACTCGCTCTTGAGCTCGCCGATGATCCGTGCCATAGTGATCGGCGTAATTGCTTCAACCTCGGTCAAGTACGGGAGGCTGAACTCGTTTGAGAACATGACTGCGTCAACGCCCCCTTCAGTGAGTGCCGATAGGTCGTTTCTTGCCAGCTCAATAACCTTTCCAATGCCACCTCCGCGGTCATACTTGGGGTCACCCGGTAAAGCTTGCAGATGGCACATGGCAATCACCGGCTTCTGCGTTCCGAACATCTCTTGAATCCAATTCATGATAGTATCTCCTTGCTCTCTTGCTATGCGTATTTCAGTATTGGAGCCAGCTGCCTTGTTCAAGCAGCTTTTTTCCATCTATATACATGGCACCATCTGCTCGCAAGTCTTTGACGATATCCCAATGCAGGGCGGACTCATTTTCGCCGCCGCACTCGGTGTAGGATCGGCCCAGTGCGATATGGATTGTGCCAAAAATCTTTTCATCGTACAGAATATCGTTGCAGAAAAAAGTGAGCTTTCGGTTAGTGCCAACAGCGAACTCACCTATTCTGCGCGCGCCTGGGTCCATATCCAGTAATTGATGCAGAAAGCTTTCATTAGTACGCGCCGTAGCTTCTACGACAACGCCGCCACGAAACTTCAGGTAGATATCTTCCATGAGTACTCCGGCAAAGACACCTGGGTTGGTGAAATGTATGTGCCCCTCAACCGAGTCCTCAAGAGGGGAGGTGAAGAGTTCACCTCCCGGAACATTCACCCGGCCATCGTCAATTATGTAGGTGCGCCCCTGCGTCGAGAAGCGTAGGTCGGTGTCAGTAGAAAGAATCCGTACCTCTTGAGTTCCGGCAAGCTGCTTTTGCATAGAGCTCAAGCGCTCCCCCTCTGTTTCCCAATCCTGCAGCACCGCATCGAAGTAGAACTCCATCATCTCATCTAAGCTTCTGCCAGCTTGTTGAGCCAGTGCTTCATTTGGTACCCGCGTCAAGGTCCAGCGGGTCTTTTGCGTCCGTAAGGCTGAAATTTTACCTTCGGCTTTGCGGTGTGCCGAAACGCGCTCCGGAGTAATGTCGTTGTACTCGTAGAGGTTCCGCGCACCCCGGAGATCTACGCAGACATCGGCCCATTCCATTGCCTGCTGCCATAGCTCCGGTATCCACTCAGCCTGCGCATTCGTGCCGAGCTTCATCAGGTCGCGCTCGAGGTAGATTGAGTAAAACAGGACCTGCGGGTACGCACCGTTAGCAATACAGCGCGCCGAAACAGCTCTTACGAGAGGAAAGGTTTCCGGCTCGCGCATGATAATGAGCACGCGGTCGCCCTCCGAAGTGTGCGTAGAGTAGTTCACCAGCACCTTAGCCACTTCATCCCATCTTTTGTCAGTTGATACAGTCATTGCACATAGCCTCTCCTACACTTGTTGCCGAGTTCCGAGGCAAAGTCCGTTTATCCTGAGCAATAAGCTCATACCTCGATTCCGTCAGTAAAACGTCATTATACGCTCAATTGCAGAAATTGGCGAGACTAAAATGGAAAGAAATTCACCTGATGACGGAAAAGATGCCGTTTTGTGACGGAATTGCTTGACAGTCGAACGCGCTCACTTTAGTCTTTGCTAAGTAGGAGTGTACTGTGGCGGTAATGCGGCGCAGCGCACCGGAATGTTACACAGGCAAACATTACGCTGGATCTGGATCGCAGCTGTTTTGGTGATTGGCCTAACTATTACGAGTGCTTTGGCATTTGCCGGTGGTGGCCAGGAGGCGGCAGGTAGTGCCGACGACTATATGACCATTGCGGTGCCGGTTGAGCCGAATAGTATGGACCCGCATACGTTCACATCACGTACCGCACGTAAGGTAGGGTACTTGGTTTACGACTCTCTCGTGGTCCAGGATCCGGAAACCTTGGAGTACCTCCCGGGTTTGGCTGCTTCCTGGAGTATTAGTGATGACGAGCTCACATGGACCTTCGAGCTGCGCGATGATGTATACTTTCATAACGGCGACAATATGACCGCCGACGACGTGAAGTTCACCTACGACCGAATCATAGATCCGGAAACACAGGCAACTTATGCGTTTGACGATATTGGACCGGTACGGTCAATTGAGGTGGTTGACGACTACACCGTGGCGCTGCATTACGACGAACCCTATGCTCCTTTGCTTCACTACATGGCACTTGGACAACTGCAGCCTATGAGTCAGCGCGCTATTGAAGAGGCAGGCGAAGATTTTGGAACTGCTCCAATTGGGGCGGGTGCTGGACCGTTTGAGTTTGTCGAGTGGCGCTCCGGCCAAGATATGACACTACAACGCTACGAGGACTACAACTGGGGTAGCGAGCTGTACGAGAACCGTGGGCCTGCTCATCTTGCTGGCGTTGTTATCCGAATGATTCCCGACGTTCAGGTCTCTACTATTGGTATGCAGACCGGCGAGTTGGACGCCGTGGACTTTCTGCCGGACAGAGATGTTCAGACTCTCAAAGACGACCCCAACATCGTCATGAACCAGGTGCATCTGCCAGGAATGGGGCTGTACTCCGCATTTAATATTAACAAAGGACCGTTTGCCGATGTAGAGGTGCGTCGCGCCGCTAACTACGCCATTGACAAAGGAGTCATTATAGACACGGTGAAACGAGGAAACGCCACGGTAGGCCATGGACCAATTCCGTTCTTTTTCCATGGGTTTGACGAGCGACTGGAAGACTACTACACCTACGACCCGGCACGCGCAAACGAAATTCTCGACGCCGCAGGATACACCATGGGTTCCGACGGCATTCGCTCTCGCAACGGCGAAAGACTAACCGCATTGACCTTTGTCCGCCAGCGTGATGACTACATTGACACTGCGCAGCTGATTCAGCAAATGTTTGCCGAGGTTGGCATAGAGCTTGAACTCCTGATTCTTGAATGGGGCGCCCTTACCGACGCAATCTTTTCCGGGGAGCATGACTATACCTTTATGGGTCACGGCCACGGTGAGTCGGATGTTGTCTATACTCTGTTTCACAGTTCAAGTCTCGGTGCCTTTAACCTTGCTCGTATAGATGACCCTGAGCTGGACCAGCTTATCGAGCTCCAACGGGTAACGACAGATTTAGAGGAGAGGGCAGAAATCCTCGAGGAAATCCAACAGGAAGTAATGGTTGAGCGGGTACTGTGGGCACCGATCTACAACGACATTCAGTACTGGCCATCCAACGCCCGCATAGAGAACGTAATGGTACATCCGAACGGATGGTTCCTTCTCAACGATGCGCGAATTGCCGATTAATACAAGTAAGACAGGTTCAGGAGGCGCCCATCCGGGCGTCTCCTGTGTAATCAGGCATCAAACATAGAGCACAACGAGAGCGTATGATATGCAGCAATTCATTATCCGCAGAATCTTAGTGGCGTTCGTGGTGCTCTTTGGAGTATCAACCTTCGTTTTTTTTATGGTTCATCTCATTCCAGGTGATCCCGCCACCGTCATGCTGGGAGTTAGAGCCACTCCAAGCCGCGTAGCGGCCATACGCGAGAACATGGGGCTGGATGAACCGCTCGTTGTACAATATGGAAACTTCCTACTGAACGTCGTTCAAGGTGACTTTGGCCGCTCCTTTCGCACGAATAGACCGGTTGTGTATGAGATTCAGGTGCGGATGTGGCCAACGG
>JAIVHN010000034.1 GCA_020201015.1 Spirochaeta sp.
ACCCAAGGTCTACATGGAAAATTCGACTCTCGGTGTTGGTTACACCAAATTCATACGTGTCCTGTTGTGCCGGTGCTGTGACTTCCTGCTCTCCGTTTTCGGCTTCTTCCTGGGCAAATGCCGAGAGCGGTAGAAGCAGTAGGGCAGCAACCAGCGCCGCCGCGACGATGAATTGTTTCTTCATCTGTAGCCTCCCATAGCTCGTGATTAACTCTAGAATAATGCTCACCCTTATTGGGCGATAAATCAAGTCCTGGAGACGTCAAATTGGGGAATTTCAATTAACACCGTGTTGCAAAAGTCCCATTTTGTGGTGGAAGTTGCGATCGGGTTTTGTGGCCGACGGTCGGTTCGCGTTTACGAGAAGGTAGATCCCGGGACAGTAACGGATTGGGTGAATCGTCACGTTGATTGAACTGGGAAACCGTGGTACGGTTTGGCATGCAGGTGAAAACAGGCGGCGATAGTGGCGCTGGCAACGATGGCGCGAGCAATGATGGCGCAAGCAACGAAAAGGTTGTCAGCCGGGTCTTGGGAGCGCAGAAGGGGCTGCTAGATGGCACTCCGGTTGAGGACGCAATTCCGGCTGCGTTGGGCGCCGTTGGAGCGGCCGTGGGCGCTGATAGGGCATACGTATTTGCCTTTCGTAGCAATGCCGAGGGGACGATCTACGGGAGCCAGCGCTACGAGTGGGTAGCGCCCGGCGTAGCACCAGAAATTGACAACCCAGTGCTCCAAGATATTCCTATGTACGAGGCTGGCTATGGGCGGTGGGTAGATCACTTTCGCCGGTGCGACTTAGTGTATGGGTCGCTTGTGGATTTTCCGCCGTCCGAGCACGAGTCCTTGGCCGCGCAGGGCATTATGTCATTGGTGGTCATTCCTATTTACGTGAATGCCGCCCTCTGGGGTTTTGTGGGCTTTGACGACTGCTCGCGCTCGCGGAGCTGGAGCGCACCTGAAATTGATCTTCTGCTGTCGCTGTCTATATCTATAGGCGCGGCTTTGGTGCATGACCTCTACGCCGACGACTCAAGTGAGAACGGCCCAGCAGGTTTTAGCGGACTCCTCTCTGGATATACCGCAATTGTTACCAGCTTAGCGGAGTCGGCCGAGCTGGACGACCACTGTGACTGCGGCCCTAATGCCATGACAGTGCTGCGCCTTGGTTTGATTGTGCGCGTGCACGCTATTCTCCAAGAGCACTTTGAGCAACCGAGTATTGACCTGTCGTATGGACTGCGGGAATTGTATGACCACTTGGTTGTTGCGGTGCGCACGCGAAACGAATCTCTTAGGCTGCGACTCGATGTAGCGCCGGTGTATGTGTCTCCGGATGCGCTCCCTTCGTTGGGGATGATCGTGACCGAGATACTTGCAGGTATTTCGTGCAATGCTGTTGACGGACATCCTGGAGCGGCAGTAATCAAACTTGGCCCAACCGAGCATGGTGCCGAGATCTCGGTTGCGGTAGAAGACACCTCCGGCAAGGTCATGACCAGCCCGGGGCTACTCGACAGTTCAAAAATACTGTTAATCAGGCGACTTGCGGAACACTCGAACGCCCAGGTGAGCTATGGTGATGGTTACGTGGCACGGTTTCGGTTTCCGGTACACACGCAGGCATAGACCTTACACTCAGCTGCTGCGCGAAATATTACTGCGCGAAATTGCGCCCATGAGCTGATACACCAATCTGGCACAAATAAACTCACTTGCGTGCAGCCCCGCTATAGGGGCTAACTCAACTAGGTCGGCAGCGACAATTGTGCAAGTAGCGGCAACCGCCTCAATAACCTCAAGCACATCGTACCAGCCAAGCCCGCCAGGTTCGGGGGTGCCGGTTGCCGGAAGCAGCGCCGGGTCCAGGCCATCGGCGTCAATGGTGAGGTATACCTGTTCAGGCAGGGCCTCAAGCAAGGGCGCAAGGCGCTGGGCTATGCTCTGGCGGGCGTCTTCTCCGGTTGGGCGCAGCAGCGGGCGTGCATCGATATACTGAATGCGGTCGGGGTGTTGCGCGCGAAGGCTCAGTTCCTCGGGTGAGATCGCGCGGACACCAAGCTGCAGCATGGGAACGCCAAGGTCAAAGACCCGGCGCATGACGGTTGCATGACTGTGGGGGTCGTCTTCGTAGCGGTCTCGCAGGTCCGAGTGGGCATCTATTTGTACTATGCCGATGTTGCTGCTGGGCTCGTTTGCGCGGAGGTGCTGCTGCACCGCCTGCACCGCTGGGAAACTCACTGCGTGCTCACCGCCAAGGAGCACCGGAACCGCACCTGAGCTCAGAGCGTGCAGTGTGCGCGCGCCAATCTCGCCAAAGACTTCCGCGCGAGCTTGATCACAGCGGACGGGCTCTTGGGTGTAAATACCACCCTCGGCCGGTATTCCCTGGCCGTCAAAGAGTTCAAGTTGGTGCGATGCTTCGATAATTGCATCTGGGCCGCCAGCAGTTCCGCCCCCGTAGGATACGGTGTGCTCGAAAGGGACTGGAATAATATGGAAGGCTGCAGCATTCGGGGCTGGCTGAGTAATTTCGCTTCCAAGAAAAATGTTCATGTGAGTCTCCCTAAAAAGTCGCTGTAGCTGAACTCACGAACAACCCGCGTAACACGGCTGTTTGAGTTGTAGAGCGCCAGAGCCGGATGGCGGACGCCGTTGAACATAGTGCTTTTAATGAAGGTGTAGTGCGCCATGTCCTCGAACACCAGTCGTTGCCCCGGTTGAAGCGGCTCGTTAAAGCTGTAGTCACCAATGACGTCACCGGCAAGGCAGGTCTGCCCGCCAAGCCTGTAGGTATAGCTGCGCTCGCCGGGGGCCGCCGCGCCCAAGATTTCGGGGCGGTACGGCATTTCCAGCACATCCGGCATATGCGCGGTTGCTGAGGTGTCAAGAATAGCAATGGGCATGCCGTTGTAAATCACGTCAAGCACCGTGGCTACTAGGACGCCACTGCGGATCACCACCGCCTCACCCGGTTCCAGAATAATGTCGATATCGTAGTCCGAGCGGACTCGTTGTATAAGCTCTATTAAACCTGCTCGGTTGTAGTCTGGACGCGTTATGTGATGTCCCCCGCCTAAATTGAGCCACTGCATCTGCGGTAGGTAGCGCCCAAACTTTTCAAGCAGTACCGCTACGGTACGCTCAAGGGCGTCGAACCCCTGCTCACACAAGGTGTGCAGATGCAGGCCGCTTAAGCCCGCAAGCTCACCCGCCGCCGCAGCGGCCTCGAAATTCTCTGCGGTTACGCCAAGCCGAGAGAAGGGTGCGGCCGGGTCGTAAAGCGGCACCTCGGCCTCGGAGTGCTCCGGGTTGATCCGCATGCCAAACTGTGGTGTCCGCTTGCTGGCGCCGGACGGCCCAGCAGCAGAGGGCCCGCGTTGCGCGGCTAGCGCGCGGGCGCGAAACTGCCGCCACTGGTTAAATGAGTTAAACACCACGTGGTCCGAGAGTGCGAGCGCCTCGGTAAAATCCTCGTCTGAAAAGGCGGGAGCAAAGGTGTGCACCTCACCGCCAAAGCACTCGCGTCCGAGGCGAGCTTCCCATGGCCCGCTAGCGCAGACCCCGTCCAGCACGGCGCGTATTCGAGGGAAAAGCGCCGGTAAGGCAAAGGCCTTGAGCGCCATAAGAACGCGAGCGCCGGAGGCCTGTTGAACTTCCTGCAGGAAGCGCAGGTTGCGGTCAACCCCGGCCTCGTCTATGACGTAACATGGACTGGGTACCGAGTGCGGATCAAAGCCTATAAAAATGTCTCGTTCCATGGTAGTCCGTGTTGGTTGAGCGCCTGCATGAATGGATCCGGATCAAACTGTTCCATGTTAAAAACACCTTTGCCACGCCACGTACCTTCAAGCATCATCTTTGCGCCGATCATGGCTGGCACCCCGGTAGTATACGAAATAGCCTGCGATTTAACCTCGCGGTACGCCTCTTCATGGTTGCAGATGTTGTACACGTAGTAGCGCTTGGGCTTGCCGTCCTTGCTGCCGTTCACCACGCAGCCAATGCAGGTGCGTCCCTTGGTCAGCGGCCCAAGACTGGAAGGGTCTGGCAGTAGCGCCTTCAGGAACTGCAGCGGGACTATCTCTTTGCCTTCAAACAGAACCGGGTCAATGCGGGTCATACCGACATTTTGCAAGACCTCTAAATGCTTCAGGTAGTTGTCCGAGAAGGTCATCCAGAAGCGAGCTTTTTTGATCTCGGGCATGTGGTGCACTAACGACTCAAGCTCCTCGTGGTACATGAGGTAAATCTTCTTGGGACCTATGCCCTCCGGGAAGTCAAACTCCTTCGCCACTGAAAGCGGGTTAGTCTCTTTCCAGGCTCCGGCTTCGTAAAAGCGACCCTTGGCCGTGACCTCGCGAATGTTGATTTCGGGATTGAAGTTGGTGGCAAAGGGCTGGCCGTGGTCACCGGCGTTGCAATCAATGATGTCGAGTTCCTCAATGCTGTCAAAGTGATGTTTGCGGGCATGTGCGGTAAACACATTGGTGACCCCCGGGTCAAAGCCGCTACCAAGCAGCGCCATAATGCCACGCTCACGAAATCGCTCCTGATACTCCCATTGCCAGGAATAGGAGAACTTAGCCTCGTCCGGTGGTTCGTAGTTAGCAGTATCCAGGTAGTCGACTCCGGTTTCAATGCAGGCATCCATAATGGCCAGATCTTGATAGGGGAGGGCCACGTTCAGAACCAACTGTGGCTGCTCCTTGCGGATAAGCTTGACGGTTGCGGCTACATCCATGGCATCGATCTGCGCGGTCTTGATCGGGCGGCTAATCTGCGCGGCAATTTTTCGGCATTTCTCTTCGGTGCGGCTGGCGAGGACAATCTCCGAGAAGACCTCCGGTACCTGGGCGCATTTGTGAGCAACAACCTGGCCAACGCCGCCAGCACCAATGATCAATACTTTTGCCATGCTTCACTCCTGGCTCGTGTGGTCCTATCTCGTCTGGTCCCATCTCGTGTGGAATGCTCTTTATCTTTTGAAGTAGGTGTACCCGTTCATGCCTGCCTCATAGTTGTCCATGACACGACGCCGTTCACTCACCGTTAAGCGTTTTTGGCGCACTGCAAGCTCAGCCTTTTCGCGGAACAGGCGAATGAGTGTCTTCGGGTCGTAGTGCACAATTGAGACAACATCTGCAATGGTATCACCTTCTTGTTCACCCACAAAATCAAAGCTGCCATCTTCGTTAATGCGAATGCTCACTACGTGTGTGTCACCAAAGAGGTTGTGAAAGTCCCCGAGAGTTTCTTGATATGCTCCCACAAGAAAGACGCCGATGTAGTACTCATCCATGGCCTCTATGTCATGAATTGGAATGGTACGTCGTACATCATGAAAGTCTGCAAAACGATCCAGTTTCCCGTCCGAGTCACAGGTCATGTCGGCAATGATTGCTTTGCGCGTCGGTTCTTCGTTGAGCTTATGAAGTGGAATGACCGGAAAGACCTGGTCTATAGCCCAGGAGTCCGGCAGCGACTGGAACACACTGAAGTTACCATAGTAGACATCGAACAGTGCACTTTCCAGATTCTCGAGTTCGGCTGGCATTCGTTTAATCTTTGCCTTGAGCGTGACGACGCGCTTCATAATGGCTAAAAAGTAGTTTTCTGCAAGTGCTCTATTGCGAAGCGTAATCTGTCCAAGCTTATAGTGTTCACGAACTTGTTCTCGGTAGTAAACCGCATCGTTGTAACACTCCTGCAGGTTTTTCACGCTCACAATGCGGAGTGTTTCTTCTAAGTTCAGCAGCATTTCTTGTGAGTCTTCCGGTAGTTTCTCCGGTAGGTCTTTTGTCTCGGCACGTGACGCTTCAAGCACATCAAAAACCAAGAGCGTCGAGTATGCAACGGTTGCCCTTCCGGACTCGGTTATGACGGTTGGGTGCTCAATCCCTTTGTCGTCGAGCACCTGCATCACCACCTCAATAACATCAAGGCAGTACTCACTAATATTGTAGTTCCTGCTATGCACAAAGTTGGTTTTTGACCCGTCATAATCAACCGCAAGCCCACCTCCTAAATCGATGTAGCCCATGGCGGCGCCTTCCTCAACTAGGTCGGCATAAAAGCGTACGGTTTCTTGGACAGCAACGCGAATGTCGCGGATATTCGGAATCTGAGAGCCAAGGTGGTAGTGCACTAACTTAAGGCAGTCAAGCATCTGCTCGTCCTTGAGAGAGTCTACTACATCAACAATTTGTGTTGCGGTGAGTCCGAAGAGACTATTATCTCCGCCAGAGTCACTCCAGTGGCCACCACCTTTGGCTGCAATTTTCAGGCGGACTCCAATGTTCGGCCGGATTCCTGTTACCCGGCTGCGCTCAATGATCAACGGTAGCTCACTCGGCATCTCTACGACAAAAAATACCTTGTACCCCATTTGAGTAGCCTGCAAGCCTAAGTCGATAAACTCAGCGTCCTTGTAGCCATTGCAAATGAGCGGGCTTTCTGTGCTCGAGATCATTGCTAGAGCTACCAAAAGTTCTGCTTTGCTGCCCGCCTCAAGTCCGTGATTGTACTGTTTGCCGAACTGTATAATTTCGTTAATGATCTCGTGCTGCTGGTTTACTTTGATAGGGAAAACTGCACGAAACTCACCCTTATACTCAAGCGTTTTCATTGCTTTGCGGAAGCTTTCGTTAATAAGCGTGATTTGGGTGTCCAGCAAGTTCTGAATGCGGAGTAATACCGGTGAGCCAAGTCCGCGGGCGTTCATGCCCCGCACAACGTCCATGAGACTGACCTCGACGATACCGGACGGATACCGCACACGAACTACGGCTTCGCCTGCGTCGTTAACGTCAAAATACCCGGCACCCCATTCTTTAATACCGTAAAGATCGGCGGACTCGGACACCTTCCATTGATGGAGTAAATCTTTTGCCATGTACTGTACCTCAGATACGGCAGAGTGTAGCAAATATTTGCAACAAACTCGACCACGTCCGGTAGGATTTGCTGGACAAGGTTATACAGCGGGTTGCCCTTCTGCCACTACCTGGTTGCGTCCCAATGTCTTGGCGCGGTACATGCGCCAGTCAGCAAGGCCGACAAAATGCTCTAAGCGCCCTTCTCCTGGAGTAAGCTCGGTAACACCGAAACTTGCCGTGACCCCTTCGTCTCCATCATGGCAGTTTTCCGGAACAGCCTTGCGGAGGTTTTCGGCAACGCGAACTGCATCGGGGTAGTGAATGCGTTTTAGGAGGATAATGAACTCCTCGCCACCCCATCTGCCAACGACATCGTTGGCTCGAACCTGCTCATTCAACGTCTGTGCTACATCTACGAGTATCCGGTCGCCGTAGTTGTGGCCGCGTTGATCGTTGATGCTTTTGAAATGGTCGATGTCGAGCACAATAAGAGCCATGGGTTCTTCGTGGCGACTCTGCTCGGCTCGCGCACGACGGAACAACTCCTCAAACATGCGACGGTTGAAGAGTCCGGTCAGCTGGTCGTGACCAGCCAAATATTCAAGCGTTCGTCCACGCCGAATGGACTGAATGCCCAGAACTCCGATGCCAAGCGAGGCCACCGTGAGGATACTAAGAATCATGAAGACACTGTGCCGGTAGGTGCTGAGTGCTGGTCGCAGCTCTATGGATGTAAAATATCCTACCGCTGCTCCCTCGGGATTTTTGACGGGTAAAAAAGAAAGCAGGTAATCCCCGTCGTCGTGCGGCACATGAACAGCAAATCGCTCATGCATAGCCAGACGCTTTTCAATGTCCTGCCAAAGTCGCGACGATATCGAGCTGAAAAGAAATTCCGGCGCAAACCGGTCATGCTGCACTTCTGAATTCAGTACGAACTCCTCCGAAAACCACCAGTCCTCATAGCCGGTGCGGAGCTCCGGGAGAACCGTGGATTCAACTACGTGGCGACACATGACAAAGTTGTAGTGCTTGTCAAAGAGCCCGCTTAGGTCGCGAATAAGGGTGGGAAAACCGACACCAAGCTCAACCGACCCGATATGAGTAATGCTACTAAGCGCAGATTCAGGAGTTTCAAGCTCGAAAAGTGGTATTACGAAACGGTAGCCACTGGATACGCGTAGATCTGTTCGCGAGCTTGGCTCTCGATCTCAGTTGGTGAGTTGCCGGGTTGGATCCCGGAACTCTGTCGAGCATGGGCGGCACGGGTAATTGGCTCAATGAAGTCCGGTCGGGACCGGTATTCTTCATAGATCAGGCGCGCAGCGGTTTCGTATCCTGCGAGAATTGTAACATATTCTTGCTCCAAGATCCGCAAGGCGTTGGCGTACTCGGCTTGAATTGTCCGCTGTTGGTGCCACATGGTAGCTGCCGCAATTACGGCATATAAACAGAGAAGAGCGGCAAGCCAGTACCGTATGCGCCGAAACGGTTGCCCATTCATAGCTTAATAATAGCCGCGGTTCCACTCCCTATGCAACTCGTGTGGGTAACGCACAAGCAAACAAAAAGCACCAAAAGCTTGACGAATGACAGACTAGAAACTAATATGTAATGATTACTAACAAGGAATCAAGACTACTAAGGAATGGTTCCGGTTTTTGGGACGGAGACGGAGGAGGATGCTCCAGTATGGTTACGAAACGAACAGGTTTGGTTGCGGCATTGAAAGATGCGGGGTTTCGCATGACACCGCAGCGAACCGCAATTTGTGAGGCGCTCTCTACGCGCTTTGACCACCCAACTGCGCACTCACTCTATGAAGAGGTGAAGGCAGATTACTCATCGCTGAGTCTTACCACCGTATACCAAACGCTTGATACGCTTCTGCGAATTGGGGCTATTACCAGCTTGGGAAGTGCTGGCGACGACACCATTCATTTTGAGGTCAATACTAATCCTCACATCAATCTTGCCTGCCTCACCTGTCACCGAATCTGTGACCTCAATAGCTCCGCAATCGAGGCCTTAGAGGCCGAGGTTCAGCAGGCCATAGGCTCCAAGGTCCTAAGTGGACGGGTTGTCTATTATAGTGAGTGCCTTGAGCAAAGCGACCCGGCAGACTGTCGGTTTAACACTCCATCATCAAATAAGAAAGGACACGTCCATGAGTAAAAGCAAAGAGGTAGTGGTGCAAGCACCGCTCCCCAACTGCCCGGTCCCGGTCGAGGAGCGTTGCTGCTCGGTGACGATCTACCGAGTGGTGAAATCTGAACCGGCAGTCCATGAAATTAGGTACGACACCGCCGGTCAGGAACTGGAAATTGAGTATGATGGCGAGCAGCTCCAAAGCGAACAGGCTGACCGCCTTATTGAGGATTTGACACACCGGCTGAGTGAGCGGAGCGCCACCTGTCGTGATCGGAATCAACGGGGTCTTCGTCGAGGGTGTGGCGTGTGTCTGCAGCAACTGCAACGTCGCGCCCGCGAGCTTGGCACCAAGGTTGGCTGTGACTCGCATGACTGTAGCGCGTTGTCGCTCATGGCCGACGATAGCATTGAGTTGCGTCGCGGGGTCTTGCGGGTTGCCTCTCCGTATGAACATGCTGACGAGGGAGCGGCCAAGGGCGTGGGCAAAGACGGCGGGCGCCGCAGCCCCTGGGTTAAGCGAAAGGTTCGTGTTGGGAACGGCGACGGACGCGATGAATCGAGTAGCGCACCGGGAGTGGGGCCAGGCGTTGGCGAGGAAGCGCCCACCTCCGATTCCGCAGCAGCACCCGTAGCGCCACCCGCAGCGCCACCCGCAGCAGCACCCGTAGCGCCACCAGCCGGTTTAGTTGCTCGCATACGCCGTTTACCGCTTGAGCCTGCAGCCGTTGCGTTGACCTTGGTGGCTATGATCGGCGGGGCTATCACCGAGCGCTCCGGGCCACCGGCACTGTCTTTTACCTTTTATCTCGTGGCGTACCTATCCGGCGGCTACTTTGGGGTGCGGGCCGGGCTTGGTAGCTTGATGGCCCGAAAGATTGATATCGATATACTCATGGTGCTGGCGGCTCTTGGTGCCGCCGGTGTGGGGGCGCCGTTTGAGGGCGCGTTGCTGCTCTTTCTGTTCTCGCTTTCAAACGTGCTGCAGGACTACGCCCTTGACCGAACGCGAAGCGCCATTAAGGCTCTTTCGAAGTTGCGACCCGATGCCGCAATTCTGTTAGAGGACCCGGACGACGAACAGGGCAGGCGGGTGCAGGTTGACTCGGTGCAGATTGACTCCTTTTTACAGGTGCGTCCGGGTGATCGTATACCACTTGATGGGGTTGTGGAGCGTGGCGCCAGCAGTGTGGACCAATCAAGTATTACCGGTGAGTCTATGCCGGTGGAGAAAACCGTTGGGGCGACTGTCCTTGCCGGTACCATAAACCAGGACGGTGAACTTGTCCTGCGGGTGACCAAAACAAGTAATGAATCAACTATCGCGAAGGTTATAAACCTGGTAGAGCAAGCTCGCGAGCAACAGGCAAAAACAGAGCGTTTTCTCGACCGTTTTGAGCAGTATTATGCGGTCGGTGTCATTCTGGCAACTATAACCGCAGCGTTGCTGCCACCCTTGGCTTTTGGTGTCGACTGGTCTACAGCCGTCTATAAGGCTGTTACGCTTATGGTGGCGGCAAGTCCATGTGCACTCATTATTAGTACGCCTGCCTCTATCCTTTCTTCTATTGGCAATGGTGCACGGCGTGGAATTTTGTTTAAAGGTGGTGTGCATGTTGAGCAGGCGGCGGGCATAAAGGCGGTAGCCTTTGACAAAACCGGCACGCTGACCGAGGGCAAACCCTTTGTCGCGGATATTGTAGTGCTTGCCGACTGGAGTGAGGATCAGGTTCTCAGCGGTGCGGCAAGTCTGGAAAGTAAGAGCGAGCATGTGCTGGCCCAAGCCATAACTGCTGCGGCGCAAAATCGTGAACTTAAGTATTCTGCACCAAGCGAGTTTCGTAGCGAGTCTGGTGTTGGTGTGCATGGTATTGTTGCAGGTCGAGATCTGCGTCTTGGGAGTCCGTCCTTGCTTGATAGCGTGCCCGAGGATTCGGCGGGGCTGGAGGCTGCTCGCAATGAGATCTTGCGGCTGCAGCGCGAGACTAAAACAGTAGTAGTTTTGCTTGAGTCCGCAGAAGGAAGCGTGCGCTTGCTCGGCCTTATTGCGCTGGAAGACCGGCTGCGCGAGGGTGTTCGCGCGGTAATACAGGACCTGCGAGACAACGGAATTAAGCATGTTGTAATGCTGACCGGAGATAACAGTGCTACTGCCGAAGCTATTGCGGAACAGGCCGGAATTGACGCCGTGTTCCCTGAGCTGCTACCGGAGAACAAGCTTGACGCTATTCGCCGCATTGAAGCCGAGTTTGGCCCAACCGCAATGGTAGGTGACGGCGTGAACGACGCCCCGGCTCTTGCCGGTGCCCGCCTTGGCATAGCTATGGGAGCGGCAGGAACTGATGTGGCGCTTGAAACTGCAGATATAGTTCTGTTGTCAGACGACCTTGAAAAGATTCCGTATCTCATAGCCCTAAGCCGTCGTACGCGCCGAACCCTTATCACGAATATCTCGGTGGCGCTTGGTCTTATTGCTATGATGGTAATTGGCATCTATACCATTGGCTTACCGCTGCCGCTGGCGGTAATTGGCCACGAAGGCGGCACGGTACTGGTTTCGCTCAACGGCGTGCGGCTGCTCATGTTCAAGAGGAGAAGAAAAGCTCACGCGACTTGACGCCGATGGCGGTATCACCATATATTACTCGGAATCGTATTACGAAGTAATAACGGTAAAAAACCGCTACGGAGGTACAAGATGCGGAAAATTATAGTTACGAGCTTGGTTGCTCTGGTGCTCAGCACAACCTTGCTCTGGGCCGGAGGCGCTCCCGAGCGCGCAGGCGGGCTTACTATTGTTGCGAGCACCGGACACATAGGGGATGCAGTCGCGCGCATTGCGCCTGATGCAAATCTACAGGTGCTCATGGGCCCAGGTTCGGACCCTCATAGTTACACCCCAACAACTCGTGAGGCACAGGCCATTGAACGTGCCGATATTGTCTTTTGGAATGGGCTGGAGCTTGAGATTCAAATGGTAGGGGTCTTTGAGGGACTGGGTGACCGCGCTTTTGCAGTGGGAGAAGCAGTGCCCGAGCGTATGCTACTCGCATTTGAAGGCCATGATGAACATGGGCACGATGATGATCACGACGACGAACACCGCGATGATGATCACGACGACGAACACCACGATGATGATCACGACGACGAACACGACGACGAACACGACGACGACGAACACCACGAAGACGAACATGATGAAGACCATGCCGACGAACACCACGAAGACGGGCACGGGCAGTACGACCCACATCTGTGGTGGGATATAGATATCTGGGTAAGCGCAGTACAGGCAATTGCCGACCGCATTACTGAGCAAGACCCGGACAACGCCTCACTGTATCAGAGCAACGCCACCGACTACATCGCCGAACTGCGAGATCTTCAGTCCTATGCAACGGCCCGCTTTCGAGAAGTTCCCGCCTCACAACGAGTTCTGGTTACCAGCCATGACGGCTTCGGTTACCTATCGCGTGCCTACGGGTTCCAGTCTCGTGGGATTACCGGAATTAGCACCGAGGATGAGGCCAGTGTACGTGACCTGCAGGAGCTGGCCCAGTTTATTGTAGACAATGATGTGCGTGCGGTCTTCTTTGAGACTATTGAGGATCGGCGCTCGGTTGTTGCCCTGGAGGAAGCTGTCGCCGGTCGCGGTGGCCAAATTGTTGTATCGGACGTGCCGTTGTATTCCGGCGCGCTTGGTGAGAGTTCACCAACAAACACTTTTGAGGGAGCGTACCGGCATAACGTAGATGCGATTGTCGACACCATTATCGGAAACCGTTAGTATTCGGAGAGAGCTGGAGTTAGGAACGCATTATTGTTCGATATCGTTACTTTTTTTCAATTAATGTTCTCAGACCATACCCTCCGTGTCGTTTCATTTGGAACGGCACTGGTGGGCGCGGTTTCGGGGATACTGGGCTGTTACGCCTATCTCAGGAAGCAGGCAATGATGGGCGCAATAGTGGCCCATGCCTCGCTTTTTGGTATTACCACCGCGTTCCTCATTGGCACGGCCAGCCTGGTCGTGCACACGACGTCGCTTAAGACCGACGCGGCAATGGGCCTTGCGGTGGCCATCTTTTTTGGTGCCGGAATTGCGCTTTTGCGGATGATTCAGTCTATGTCCTTAGTTGGGCACCGTGGCCTCCGTGACTACCTTTTTGGCCAGGCAGCTACTATGACCAATGCCGATGTACGAACTATTGCCGTGCTGGCGGTCTGCGCAACCGGTATATCTCTTTTGTTCTGGAAAGAGTTTAAACTCCATACCTTTGACCGTGACTTTGCGGCCGGTATTGGGTACCCCATGCACACCCTAGATCAGCTTCTATTAGCAACTATTGTGCTTGCCATTGTTATTGGGCTCCGCACCGTGGGGGTCATTCTCGTTGTCTCGTTGCTCGTTTGTCCGGCGGCGGCCGCCCGGCAGTGGACCAAGTCCTTGTCCGGCATGACTGCGCTATCGGCTGTGTTCGGCATGCTGTCCGGTATCGTGGGAGCCACCCTTAGTGCTATGGTGCGCAACCTCCCCACCGGCCCGGTCATTGCATTGGCGGCCACAGGCTTTGTTCTGCTGTCCTTGTTTTTTGCACCACACCGTGGGGTTATTGCGCGTGCGCTGCGGCGCGCAAGAAACCGCAAGCACCTGCATCCGCCTGACGCTTCGTCGCTGGTAAGAGGTGAGCTGTGAGTCTCATTCCCTCCATTATTCTTATTGCCGTCACAACCGCCGCGGCGTGCGCGGTGCCCGGCGTCTTCCTGGTGTTACGGCGCATGTCTATGGTGGCTGAAGGCATTAGTCACGCCGTGTTCCCCGGGCTTGTTCTTGCCCTCCTCATTCTCGGCGCCTTCCGTTCGCCATTTTTGGTAGTTGGGCCTGCTGTGCTGGGGTTGTTTCTGGTTTTTGCGGTGCAGGCTATGAATCGCACCAGGCTCTTTGCTGGCGACGCCCCGCTTGGGGTTATCTTTCCCGCTCTGTTTAGTATTGGGGTTATCATAGTAAGCCGTCGTTACTCCGGGCTTCCTCTCAGCGAGAGTACGGTTTTGACTGGCGATATCAACTACGCAGCTCTAACGCAGCTGCAGATAAACGGTATGGCAGTTGGCCCGCGTGCTTTCTACGTTATGCTGGTTATTCTGCTTGTAAACATCCTCTTCACCGCGCTCTTTTTTAAGGAGCTCAAGCTCACGACCTTTGATCCGGATCATGCAGCCTCGGTGGGTTTTGGTAGTTCTCGGTTGTATTACTTGTTCATGACCACAGTGTCCATTACTATTGTGGGGGCCTTTGAGGCGGTCGGAGCGGTTCTGGTAGTGGGGCTGCTGGTTGCGCCAGCGGCATCGGCCTTTCTCTTGAGCAAACGGCTTGAGAGCATGCTGCTGCTCAGTGTGCTTTTTGCTGTGCTCAGTGCCATAATTGGATTCTGGGCGGCGTATTATCTTAATGCGGCTACATCCGGGGCAATGGCAATGATGACCGGGATCATTTTCCTGCTGACCTTGGCTTTTGCACCCCGTCGTGGCCTGGTCTCTAAGCTGCACATTCGAGCCCGGCGGCGCATCTCCTTTGCTGAGCAGCTTCTCGTTATGCATCTCATACATCATGTTGACGGAGAGCGAGTAACATCCGCCTGTAGCCGAGAGGGCGTGCGTCGGCATATTCGGTGGGAGCCCGCGTTTGCTGAGAAAGTCATTCGGGTAGGGCTTGAGCACGGCTACATTGCCGAGGTTGAGGATGGACTGGTTCCAACCATGGGTGGCCGCCAGCTGTGTAGCGAGGCGCTGCTTTATAAGGACGATGTCTGTGAATGCGGCATTGTCCGCGGCGGTTTGGAGAAACATGAATACGAACAGCAGTAGAGAACTCGCTATACAGATTTCGGATCTTACGGTCGCCTACGAAGAGACAGCGGTATTATGGGATATCGATCTCTCGGTGCCTGTGGGGACTATCATGGGCATTATCGGCCCGAACGGTTCGGGCAAGACTACGCTTATCAAGTCTATCATGGGAATAGTTGAGCCCTCGGCCGGGAGTGTTCGTGTGTTCGGGCGCCCTTTTCGTGAGCAGCGCTTGCGTGTAGGATATGTTCCACAACGGACAAGTGTGGACTGGGACTTTCCGACTACGGTATTCGATGTAGTGCTTATGGGGACCTATGGTTCGCTTGGGTGGTTTCGCCGCCCTGGACCGGCGGAACGTGAAGCCGCGCACACGGCCCTTGAGCGAGTAGGCATGCAAGACTACCTCAAACGACAGATAAGCGAACTCTCGGGCGGCCAACAACAGCGGCCAGGGGATAGATGCGCGCACCGAGCATGCAATAGTTGAGATCCTGCGCGAAATGCGTTCCCGCAGCAAGACCGTTATTGTGGTGCATCACGACCTGCAAACCGTTGAACGCTACTTTGACCTCATAACGATGTTGAATGTGCGGGTTGTGGCCCAGGGACCAGTTGCAGAGGTCTTTACCGATGAAAACCTACGACGCACCTACGGTGGGCGCGTTGAGCTCGGACGATATTGACTACATCGCGTAATTGTCTTACATGAGCATGTAAGGAGCCCAGCACATGCGCGAACAAGCTCAAGCAGCCAACGAAAGAATGCAACCGGTACAATCCATGACGGCCCAGGAGGTCGCTCAGGTGCGGTACGTCCTCACCGATATCGACGACACGCTCACGAGAGACGGGCGGCTGCCTGAGATTGCCTACTCCAGCATCTGGCGGTTGTATGAAAAGGGGTTCAAGGTTATTCCGGTGACCGGAAGGCCAGCAGGGTGGTGTGACCTTATTGTTCGGCACTGGCCGGTTGAAGCGATCATTGGTGAGAACGGCGCCTTTGTTCTCTACATGGAGGACGGCAAGCTGCAGGAGTTCTATCATCCCTCGGTAAACCCTGAAGCTATGAAGGAAAAGATGCAGGAGATGTCCGACTCGGTATACGCGCAGGTGCCCGGAACACGACCTGCAAAGGACCAGTTCTCCAGGAAGTTCGACCTCGCAATTGACTTTAAAGAAGAGCCCCCCTTTTTAGAACTTAAGGATGCTGAACGCATTAAAGAGATCTGTGAAAGTTTTGGTGCTCATGCAAAGATCAGCTCAATTCATGTAAACGCGTGGTTTGGTAACTACGACAAACTCGCAACCACGAAACTTTTCTTCTCCACCACGTATGGGGTTGATCTGGATAAAAATAACTCTCTTGCGTGTTTTTGCGGAGACTCACCGAACGATGAGCCGATGTTTGAGTTTTTTGATCTGTCCTGTGGTGTTGCAAACTTCAAACCAATGCAGCACCTGGTAACCTATCCGCCGCGGTTTGTCTGCAGCAAGAATGATGCGGAAGGGTTTGCTGAACTTGTTGAACTTCTATGCCGAGAAAAAGTATAGACACTTACTTAAGGCGCGAGCTGCGGCTCTTGCCGGAGGGTCCATATGGAATCACTACTAAGTTCGCTTGCCCTAGCTGAACTGTTCCAAGACTTGGGGCTGGGCCGAGCACTTGCGGTCGGCATCGAACGGCTGCTTGTGGTTTTGCTGCTCCTGCTGGGCGCCGTGCTGGCCGACTTCATTGCCCGCAAGCTCTTGGTCAGGTTTATCCACGGGTTTTTCCGGGGCACACGTGTCAGCTGGGATGACCGCATTGCCGACCGCGGTGTGCTGCTGCGGCTCTCGCGAGTTGCCCCGGCGCTGGTTTTCTACGCCGGTGCCGCGCTGGTTGCCCCGGAGTTGCCGTGGGTAGTTGAAGCAATTCGGCGTGTAACTACCGCTTGGATTGTTCTGGTCACCGCCTTCACTATCGACTCATTCATTGATGTATTTCATGACCTCTATCGTGAGAGCGGAGCCGACACCCGCCGACCCATAAAGGGCCTTCTCCAATTAGGTAAAGTAATCCTATTTATTGTAGCCGGTGTGGTGGTGCTTACCACCATTCTCAATCAGTCTCCTTTTGGAGTGCTGGGCGGAATTGGTGCCATGAGTGCGGTGCTCATGTTAGTCTTTCGCGACTCTATTCTGGGCTTGGTGTCCGGCATACAACTCTCGGCCAATAACATGGTGCGCATAGGTGACTGGATTGAAATGCCCAAGTACGATGCCGACGGTGATGTGATAGATATCACGCTGCAGTCCATTAAAGTTCAGAACTGGGACAAAACCATTACCACCATCCCCATCTATGCGCTTGTCTCGGATAGCTTTCGCAACTGGCGCGGCATGAGCGAAAGTGGCGGGCGCCGCATTAAGCGGGCAGTAAGTATAGATA
>JAIVHN010000207.1:0-13887 GCA_020201015.1 Spirochaeta sp.
GCCCGTGCATCAGGAGGGTAGGTTCTATATCGTCAGTAATAAGCAGAATGCGCGAGCGGTCCGGCAGCGTCATAACCGCTGCAAGGTTCTCGGCAGTGAGAGATTTCCATTGCAGCATGACCGCGCAGCCCTTACGCAGCTGCTCGCGCAGTTTTGCTGGCCGCGTTAGAGTATGGTCAGACGTGACCCCAGCGCTTAGATACTCAGAAAGCTCCTCGCCGGACAATGTCGGTATATGGCCTTCAAGCAAGAGTCCGGCCCGACGGGCGGCGGCAAGCAAGGCACCATGGCGCTCACTACCAGCAAGCACCGCTTGGTAGTCCATCATCTCGCCCAGAGCCAGGACGCCCGGCTCGCCGCTCAACTCAGCAAGTGCCGCCGCATCTATTGTGTGCGCGGTCCACTCTATGCTGTGCTCGGTGGCTGGGACACAACTAGGAATTGCGTGAAACACGCGCAACGCTAACCCACGTGAGGCCTCAATCATCCAGCGGATCCCCGGCACCCCGGCCACATTGGCAACCTCATGCGGGTCGGCAAGCACCGTTGTGGTACCATGCACTACGGCCTGCTCGGCAAAGCGTCGTGGTGTGACCAGGCTCGACTCAATGTGCATATGCGAGTCTACCAGCCCCGGCAGCAGATGCGCACCCTTGAGTGAGCGACGCGTGCGAGCCACGACATCGGCCGGAGGCCTTCCTTCTTCGACCCTGACAAAGCGGCCGTTGCGCACACCAACCCAGCCGGAATAATAACAAAGGAGTTCAACATCGAGAATCTGCGCATCTTCTAAGAGCAAGTCCATCGGAGCTCCAGGCGCAGCGCCCCTCAAACCAGGCCTCGCTCGGTTGCTGTAGCCGCCGCCTCCAGCGCAGCCTCAATTGCGGTAGCCTCGCCGCGGCGGAAGGCCTGCTCCTTTTCTGCTAAGCTAGGTTGGGGTGAAAGCCAGATGTTGGAGTCGGTGGCAACAATACAAGCAGTTCGCAGACCACGCACCTGCCCGACAATGAACAGTGTCGCCGCCTCCTGCTCGGCCGCAACTACGCCAGCATCGCGCAGCTGAGCATTGAGCGCCTCATCCTGTACGTAGTAGGCATCCCGCGTGAACCCAACACCTGTGCGGTACTCAACCCCGCGCTCCTTCAGGCTTTCAATGAGAATGTTGGTTAAGTCCAGGTCAGCCACGGCAGGGAACTCGGGCGGAAGGTACACCTTGCTGGTACCCTCTCCACGGTGAGTAGCATATATCACCACCGGAGTCCCAAGCGGAATCTCGGGTTGCCTGCCGCCAGCGGAACCCACACGGATAAGCGTAGTCACCCCGACTTTGGCCAGCTCCTCAAACGCAATAGAAGCTGCAGGCCCGCCAATGCCGGTTGAGCACACGCCCACCGGCTGTCCCCGGTAAAAGCCGGTGTACACAATATACTCGCGGTTGTGAGCAAGCTCGGTGACATTGTCCAGGTGTTCGGCTATTTTGTGTGCCCGTCCCAGATCTCCCGGCACCAGAACTACCGGAGCGATGTCTCCAGGTCTACAACGAATATGCTTCTGTACTTCTTCTTGACTCATCTTCCGCTCCTTAGCTTGGTGGATCCTTGCCTCACTATACTAACAGATGAAAACAATGAGCGAATACAGAGCATTGGAATTTGCACAGAAAAATGCTACCGTCTACGACAATGTCTGTTGATAGCAAAAGGCTGTACATTACAAACGGCACCGTTGTAAGCATGAATCCTACGCGCGACATTTTCAGCAACGGCACCGTCTGCGTAAATGACGGAGTCATAAGCTACGTTGGTGAGAGTTCCGGCGCCCCAAAGCTGGACGGCGCGGAGCGGGTCGATGCTGACGGCGGACTCATTATTCCGGGACTCATTAACACCCACACTCACATAAGCATGTCGGTCTTCCGCACCTTGGCCGACGACATGGCGGACCGCCTGAAGCGCTACCTCTTTCCGCTTGAGGCACGTTTTGTCACCCAGGACCTCGTGTACTGGGCGGCGCTGCACACGCTGCATGAGATGATCCGCGGGGGTACATCGACCTTTGCTGATATGTACTACTTTGAGGAGCAGGTGGCCGAGGCGGTTGAGCAGGCTGGCATGCGGGCGGTCCTTGGCGAAACGGTAGTGAACTTCCCGTCCCCAGACGCCCCGGAACCCTATGGCGGGCTTGGCTACTTCAAAAGCTTTGCACAGCGCTTTCATGGCCACAATCTGATTACCCCGTGCCTGGCGCCGCACGCCCCCTACACGCTTGATGATGAGCACCTATCGCTCATTGCCGCTATGGCGGACGAGTACGATGTACCGGTCATGAGCCATCTTGCCGAGATGGATTTCGAGGTCTCAGCACTGGCCGAGAAGTACGGCGAAACCCCGGTGCAGTATTATCGCCGCCTTGGGCTCCTAAGCCCACGGCTTATTGCCGCCCACTGTATACATGTCACGCCTGAAGATATCGATCTACTCTCAGATGCCGACTGCGGCATTGCACACAATCCTATTGCCAACATGAAGGCGGGCAAGGGAACGGCCCCGGTGCCGCAGTTCCTAAGCCAGCAGCTGCGCGTCGGGCTGGGAACCGACGGGCCAATGAGTGGCAACACTATGGACATGGTGCACGTGGCGTCGGCCGCCGCCAAGGTCCACAAAATGGCAGGGCGCGACCGCACCCTTGTGCCGGCGGCAACAGCCTTTGAACTAGCAACAATCGGTGGCGCCCGCGCCCTGCATATGGAAGACAGCATTGGTAGCCTGGAACCTGGCAAACGTGCCGATATCGCTCTTGTGTCGCTGAATGCGCCCCACATGTTTCCGGTCTTTGACCCTTACGCAGTGCTGGTTTACTGCGCAGGCCCGCAGGATGTCCGCGACCTGTTTGTTGACGGCCGTCGGCTTCTGCAGGACTACACCCCGGTCACCATTAATCCAGGAGAAATACGAAAACAGCTTGGTAAGATAGTTGAGGGAGTTCGCATAGAAGGCGACACGGTATTTACCTTTCAGTTGCACGACGACGTACAGTGGCATGACGGCGAGCCGTTCACCAGCGCCGATGTAAAGTTCACCATGGAAGAGGTCTTGTCGCAGTATCACGGCCGCTTTGAGCGAATTTACAGTCGCATTGAGAGCATTGAAACGCCCGACGACACGACCGTGGTCATAACCCTCACCGAGCCATATGCTCCGTTCCTAATCTCACTGACGGTTTTTGACGCACCTATCCTTCCACAGCATATTTTTGAAGGTGAAAGCGTGTTGGACCACGCGGCAACAACCGCGCCGGTTGGAACCGGTCCGTATCGTTTTGTGAACTGGGACCGTGGAAACCAGATTGTTCTCGAGCGCAACGAAAACTACTTTGGAGATGCCGCTACCATCTCGCGGGTCATTTTTCAGATGATTCCAGATGAGAACGCCCGCACCGTGGCGCTGCAGACAGGTGAGGTTGACTACATATGGGGCTTCTATCTGCCATCTGCAGGCCTGAGTGAGCTACGTGACGACCCAAATGTTGAGGTTTGGCAGGGGGTCCGCATTCCGGCACTCCATTTCCTCTTTGTCAACAACGACAGCGAACCGCTGGATGATCCGCTGGTACGTCAAGCCCTGATGCACGCCATTGATCGTGAGCTCATTGTAGATCTTGCCATGGAGGGTCTTGGTGATACTGAGATTGGACCTATGGGAAGTGCGTATCCGTACCTCTATGACGAGTCTTTTGATCTGAGCAACCTGTATCCCTACGACTTGGAGGGTGCGCAGGCCCTGTTGGACGAAGCAGGCGTTGGTGAGTTTGAGCTGAGCATTGTATACGACTCCGGCCGCCCCGCGTTTGCCGATGCCGTAGCTATCATGCGTGACAGCCTGAGCAACATCGGTGTCACTCTGGACCTGCAGCCGCAGGAGCGCTCGGTCATGATCGAGTCGGTCTACATGCAACGCGAGTACGATCTTTCTATGCAGTCCTTTACCTCCGGTGGCGACCCCTCAATTGGCTACCACCGAATTTACATTACGCAGGAGTTTGGAACTCCCTTTGTGAGTGCAACCGGCTACTCCAACCCGGAGGTCGACGAGCTGCTTAGCGAGGCGGCAACCACAGTCGATCTTGGCAGACGTGGTGAGCTCTACCGCGAGGCAAATGCAATTCTGGCGGATGATCTGCCCTTGTTTCCTCTTTTCGAGGAGATGTCGGTAGAGGCCAACACCCGCAATCTCACCGGTCTACGAGAATCGCTCGACGTTCGGGATCAGATAAGCCGCGCCCGCTGGGCGGAATAACACCGGCTCCTGTAGATCCTGTAAAGCACATCGTGGCCGGCCGCATATGCGGCCGGCTGCTTTACCAAACCTAAAGGAATAAAGAGTGTCTGGAAGTGGTATGAGTCTGTGGCGGTATGCAGCACTGCGTATTGTGCAGTCTTTACCGCTTATTCTCGGTATTATTGTGATTAACTTTCTCCTCATTAACTTGGCCCCCGGAGATCCGGTGACGGCGCTTATAGGCGAGTTCCCTGCGCCTGCAGAATATATCGAGACCGTGCGGGAGCAGTTTGGACTGGACCAAAGCCTTGGTATGCGGATGTTGACCTACATTGGCAACATACTTCAGGGAGAGCTTGGGTTTTCGTTTAACTATCGGGTGCCGGTACTCGAGCTGGTTCTGGGCCGCTTGGGACGTACCCTGGTCCTCATGATCACTACCATTGTATTCGCCACCGCGGTTGGGCTTGGGCTTGGCATAATGGCGGCAAAATGGAAGGACTCTCCCTTGGACAAGCTGGCGGTTGGGTTTGCCACGGTCGGCTACTCTATTCCGGTATTCTGGTCCGGCCAGCTTCTTATCCTCCTCTTTGCGGTAAGGCTTGGCTGGTTGCCGTCCTCAGGTTTGAGGAGTACCCGAATAGCGTATGAGGGCTTTGCACTGTACGGCGACATGGCGCGGCACATGATACTGCCTGTGCTGGCACTCTCGCTCAGATACATCGCACTCACGACTCGCCTTACCCGGTCGAGTCTGATTGAGACGCTCAACTCCGACTATGTGGTTGCTGCACGTACCCGCGGGATTCCGGCAACACGCATACTGTGGAATCATGGTCTGCGGGCGGCAGCTACTCCGATCATTACCATCATCGGATACCATTTTACCTTCATTGTTGCCGGTTCGGCGCTTGTTGAGACGGTATTTGGATGGCCGGGTGTCGGGCGACTGATGTACGAGTCCATAGGAGCACGCGACTACCCCACCCTGCTTGGGATTCTGCTCATGGTCTCGATTGCGGTAATTATCGTGAACCTTATTACAGATATTGTGTATGCTTTTATCGACCCGAGGATCAAGTATGACTGAGCTACATCGCATAGCCTATTACTTCCGGCGCAAACACTTCGCGATGTTTGGTTTGATTCTGGTGCTGGCGCTGGTGACGGTAGCCATTCTGGCACCGCAGATTGCACCCAATGATCCACACGCAGTTTCGCGTGCCCGCTTCTTGTCGCCAGGGGAAGACGCACGCTACCCCCTCGGAACCGACAACCTCGGCCGCTGTGTACTGAGCGGAGTGATCTATGGAGCGCGTGTATCGTTGTTTGTCGGCCTTGCGGCCGCGGCGACATCGACCTTCATTGGAATTCTCATTGGCTCACTCAGCGGCTACTTCGGCGGCAAAACCGATGCATTCCTCATGCGCTTCACCGAGCTGTTCATGACCATACCGCGTTTTGTTCTGGCTCTCATCGTGGTTGCGTTCTTTGGTTCAGGGCTGGACCGCCTTATCTTGGTCATTGGGGTACTTAGCTGGCCGGGGGCCGCACGGCTTGTCCGCAGTGAGTTTCTCTCGCACCGAAATCTGCCCTATGTCGACAGCGGTCGCGTCTCGGGAATGAGCCATCTCCGACTGATATTCGTAGAGATTCTTCCAAACATTATCCCGCCGGTTATTGTTGTTGCTACCCTCGATGTGGCAACTGCTATCTTGCTGGAGGCAAGCCTTGGATTCTTTGGCTTGGGCGACCCCAACCTACGTAGCTGGGGCGGTATGCTGAGTCAAGCCCAGTCCCATATTCGCTCCGCTTGGTGGATGTCGGTATTCCCGGGCAGCGCCATTGCGGTTACCGTCTTAGGCTTTAACCTTGTTGGCGACGGCCTCAACGAGGCCGCCAACCCGCGGATGCAGATAGAAGGGGGCAGCACATGAGCTCCACTCCACACACACAAACAGAGATGAATCCCCAGGCACGGCCGGAGCCAATTCTCGACATTCAGAATCTTATCACCGAGATTCGTGTTCCTGGTCGCTCACTTCGCCCCGTGGAAATTGAGCGACTGGTCGTACCGCGTGGTCAGGTGGTGGGTATTGTCGGCGAGAGTGGCAGCGGCAAGTCAATGACTGCCTACTCCATTCTCAACCTCTTCCCTACCGCAGCAGCACGTATTCATTCCGGGTCTATCCTGCTTGACGGTGTAGACATGGTGACAGCGCGGGAGAATGAGCGGGTTAGGATTCGGGGGGACAAGGTCGGCATGGTCTTTCAAGACTACGCCATGTCCTTTAATCCTGTTATTTCAATCGGCAAGCAACTCATGGAACAGCTGCTCACGCATGGTCGGCACGAAAACGCCAAGGCTAAGGTGTTGTCGGTACTGAACGAAGTAGGCTTGTCTGCCGAGGTCTTCTCGCGCTATCCGCATGAGCTCTCGGGGGGCATGCTGCAACGTGTCGGCATTGCCTCGGCGTTGGTCTGCGACCCGCCGCTTATTGTAGCAGATGAGCCGACAACAGCACTTGATGTAACGGTACAGGCCCAGATTCTCGAACTGCTCAAGCGCATTCAGCAAGAACGCAACCTCTCCATTTTGCTGATCACGCATGACCTGGGCATAGTTGCCGAGATTTGTGACCTGGTGTATGTAATGTATGTTGGACAGATTGTTGAACATGGCACCGTGCACAAGATCTTCAAGTCGCCAGCGCATCCCTACACGCAGGGTTTGCTGCAGGGTGCAAGCTCGGTGCAGTCAGTCGGCACCCACGAGATCCGTGTAGCAATTCAAGGGAGCATCCCCGGGCTTACCGAAATTCCCTCAGGCTGCCGCTTTCACGACCGGTGTCCCTACACTATGGACATATGCCGGACACAAGAGCCCGGCTTTTATGAGGTAAACGGGCTGCAAGCAGCCTGTTGGTTGCACGACCCGGAGCACTCACATGGCTGAAACTACCCTTCTTGAAATTCAGAACCTAGCCAAATACTTTGAGGTCGGCCGTTCGCTCTTTAAGAAAAAGCGCCACCTCTATGCTGTCGACGGCATCTCGGTTTACGTACGCACAGGTGAAACGCTGGCACTCGTCGGCGAGAGCGGATGCGGCAAGTCCACTACCGGTAGACTCATTCTGAATCTTGAACAACCAACTGGCGGTCATATCTTCTACCGTGGTAAGGATCTTGCCGACTACACAGCCAAGGACTGGAAGCGCTACCGTCAAGGTGTTCAGGTTGTGTTTCAGGACAGCCATTCATCGCTCAATCCACGCAAGACAATCCGCCATATTCTTACCGCAGCAATGTTTTCTTCCGGTACCATTCCCCGTAAAGATTCCCAAGCGGCCGAGGAACGTGCCCGCGCCCTCATGGCCGAGGTGGGACTCAAGCCAGCCGAGACATTCTTGGCCAAGTATCCGAATGAACTCTCGGGAGGGCAGCGGCAGCGAATAGGCATTGCGCGTGCGCTCTCTACCAACCCGGACCTCATTGTTGCCGACGAGCCGGTCTCCTCACTCGACGTCTCGGTCAAGGCGCAGGTACTCAATTTGCTGGACACCCTTCAAAAAGAGAAAGGGGTGGCCTACCTCTTTATCAGCCATGAGCTGTCTATTGTTCGCTCGATTGCAGACCGTGTAGCGGTAATGTACCTTGGCAAAATTGTTGAGTCCGGACCGGTAGCAGATGTCTTTGACGCCAAGGTCCACCCCTACACCGAGGCCCTCATCTCAGCTACCCCAATTCCCGACCCCGACACAACTCGCAACAAAAAGCGAATTGTCCTCCCGGGCGGCGTGCCCTCGCCTATGGATCCTCCCAAGGGCTGCCCATTTCACCCACGGTGTTTTCGAGCCGAGGCGAAATGCGCCACCGAGGTTCCCCCAACGGTAGAGGTTGCACCCGGGCATCATGCTGCCTGCCACTTTGCGGAGGAACGCTTTGCTGCATTTAGCGGCTCTTCGGAGTCAATCCGAACAGTTAAGTCTCGTCTTTGCAGCCAATGATGTAGCGGTCGCGGCCTGCATCCTTGGCGCGATACACGCATTTGTCGGCGCGCTGAAACCAAGAGTGAGTATCGGTATCGGGGCCTTGCAACGCAGCACCAATAGACACGGTAAGCGGCCTCTCGCCAACGCGGATGGTGGCCCGTACCCGAGTGAGAATATTCTCACACACCGCCTCAAGACCGGCAGCGTTTGTACCGGCAATGAGCACGACAAACTCATCACCCCCGTAGCGGAAAGCGTGGTCGTTCATGCGAAGTGAGTTTATGAGCAGGTGAGCAAATTCCCGCAAAATTCGATCTCCCTCTGAGTGTCCATAATCGTCGTTTGTTTGCTTGAAACGATCTATGTCAATGATAATGAGCCCGTACTCAGCACCAATCTCTTGCTGGGCGGACATTGCAAATTGTAACTCCTGCTCCAGGCCCCTTCTATTCTTGAGACCGGTTAAGGGATCTTTTGCAGCCAAGCGCATGAGTTGTTTGTTCTGATTTTTTGTGCTGCGCGCCGCTACAAAGCTAAAAGCCACGGTTGACAGCGAAGTAGCAAGGAAACTTATAAGATGTATTCGTGACTCAACTATACTAGCCGGTAGAGCGAGCTCGCGAATTGTAATGGCCCCTATTGCAGTTGCAATGAGGGCCAGGGCCGTCTTGGGCGGCGACAGGAAAAACACAAACATCACAAGCGGGAAAATCCAGAGCGCGCCCTCTATGCCACGATAAAAAGTGCTCACCAGTACCCCAACGGTACAGATTACAGATATGATAATCCCACTTGCGTAGGTGGTGCCGGTTTTCCATGCCCAGGCTGCGGCTGCTGCAGTTACCCCCACTACGAGGAAATTCGCAACCGCAACTATGTAGTAACCGGAACTAAGCCGAAAGACTGCCAAGGGCAAAACAAAAAGACACACCAACAGCGTTACAATGAGAATAATTGTCAGGTGGAGGTCTTCAATAAGACGTGCGTGCATATACCCATCCCAGTAGAATTGCGGTAAAGTATGGGCTGCACAGGCAACACCGGTCAAGCAGACGAGTGCGGAGAACACCAATGAAACTACTTTTACTGAGCGGCGGGTCGCGCGGGCTGGGAAGTGAACTGTACAAGCGGTATGAGCAGAACTCCTGGCTCGTGTATGAGTTCTCGCGTTCTGCCCCGCACCGTAACTCAGTAGAGGTCGATTTTTCCGACCCCTTAGCGGCACATGCGGTATTCTCGCGGCAGTTTGACCAAGCAGCACAACAGGACTGGGAAGAGATTCAGATTGTCGGCAACGCGGCTACGCTGCACCCCATGCAACCGCTCGCAAAAATGCAGGCTCAGGAACTGGTAGCCAACACACACATCAACATCGCGTCAGCTCTGCTCTTCCTGTCCTCGGCGCTCGACACCTTTCAGGACCACACCTGCCGCAAGCTGTTGGTAAACATCTCCTCCGGTGCGGCAAACAAAGGCTATGCAGGTTGGTCGCTCTACTGCGGCGCTAAGGCTGCCCTTGAAAACGTTGTTCGCTCGGTTGCACTGGAGCAACAACACCTGCCGCACCCCTTCACCGCAATCAGCATTAACCCCGGTCTCATCGACACCGAGATGCAGGCAGAGATTCGCGCCACCTCAGTAGATAACTTCCCGGATGTGCAGAAATTCTACAAGCGTCAGGCCGACGGACTTCTCAGGCCACCAGCGCAAGTAGCCGCCGCGGTTGCCAATATCCTGTCACAACCTGAGCTTACTCCAGGTGAGGTCTACAAAGTGGACGACGTGATCGGGTAGTTTGCAGACGCCAACGCCGACGATCTCCACAATGCCTCCGACATCGACGATGATACATTATTGATACATCCACCCCTAAGATGAAGCTTGACCTCAGTGCTGGCGGGCTAACGCAATAATGCGAGCGCTTATGAACGCCACAAAACTTAAGCCAAGAGCCAGAGCAAAGATTAGGCCGACGCCGCTGAAACTCTGGGTTGCTTCAGGAAAGCCAAAATAGGCAATACCTAGGGCAACCATTACCGCACCACCAATGAGCTTATTCCCAGCGCAAAGACCGCGGTAGCTGCAAGCATCGGCAGAATCGCACCACGTTGTTCAAAAATCGCCCTGCCACGCTGAGCAATAAGCGGCTGGAACCTTTCAGGTATGGTGAGCGAGAAGCCCCATTTAAATGCAAAGTAGTCCTTCATGTTAATGAGGCCCATACCCACCGCCAGTGCCGCAATAACCAAGCGGATAAAGACCAACTCGCTGGCCGCTGCCAGCACACTGAACACGCCAAGTATGAAGAGGCCGTAAACCGTCGCAGTGACCACCAAGAACACAGCTCCGACAGCCAGGGTCCTCCGGCGTGAACCAGTGCGAACTATCAGCCCAATGAGAAAGGTCAGCACCCAGAGCGAACATGGGTTAAAGCCATCTACCGCTGCAATAGCGGCAGTAACCACAAAGGTTGGCAGCGTCTCCACACTAATGCTTCCGAATAGCGGCAGCGCAATCTCGCTCCTCGGGCCGCCAGGCAGCGGCTTGCCTCCGGTACGGTCGCTCAGATCCTGCTCGCGTAGCAGGTCGCGAGCTACCAGCTCTATCTCAGGAACTGTGTCGACACCAATGCCAACCCAGCTATACTCATCCAGGAAAAAACTTGGCACACCTGCCGCTGCAATTCCCCGTTCACGAGAAAGCTCGCGAAAACGCGCCAGCGCCTCGCGGTCGGACGATATCTCGTAGCGCTGTATCTCAAGCTCCGGTAGACGTTCCTCAAGCCGGTTAGAAAAGCGTACTTAAGGGAGTTTGTTATCGCTTCGTTTACTATGAGCCCCAAAGCAACTGCAGTTCCGGTTACAACCCCTACATCCGCAATGTCGGTGGAGAGTTCAATGGCGTCCGACCCTACTGCATTCGGCTATCTCTGAGTTGCCCTGATACGCATTATTCCCAACAAACAGGACCGGAAAAATACGGTACTCACGGCCATACTCGGACAACAGTGCCCGGGCTTCATCCATGCGCTCGCTTCGTAGAATATCAAAGGCCTCAATCTGAAGCGAAACACCAAAGTCTTCTTCGAGCATCGGCGCCTCGGCCGAAACAAAGGTATCGCAGTGAGCACAGGAGACATCGCCGTAATAGCGAATCTCTATGGCATTGGCGGCCGGCCCGGACACACTCGGCCCGGACGAGCCTGAGGCGGACTCGGCAAGGGCCATGCCCGATACGCCCGAGATCATGAACATAATTGCTGAAAGACGTAAAATGTGCGCGATGGTGCTGCGCCTCATGGTGACCCTCCTACCGTTAATGTGTTGGATATTGTGTCCGGGTCATCCTCGCGCCATACGCTGCCATCTGCACGAACCACCTCTATGGCAACAATGCTCACTTCCGCTGGCGCATCCGCTTCCACCGGCGGAAGCACTATGGTTTCCCAGAACCGTTCCCCCGGCGTGAGTTCATCGGGCAATACAATGCTCACCGATGAAGAAAACCACAGGCTGACCTCACGCAGGAGCTCGTCGCTTACATTCTCTAGGTGTAGTCGTACGGGAGTCCCTGTAGCCGAACTGGGAAGCGTTGTTGATCTACCACGCTCCGCCGTGCACCGCTCTGAGCAAACAGGGACATGCGAACAGAAAGCGGAAAAGTAAGCAAAGCGGACACCCCGGTGGTAATCATTCCGGCATCGCGAAGTGAACTGTCCCCTGAGTCATGACCCCGATACCACATTATCGGCCCCGCAATAAGGGCACCAAGACTCAGCAAAAAGCCAGCCGAGGCAAACCATCCAACCGTCATATACCGCGGAAGGTTCTGCTCAGCTGCCGCTAACCGCGCACGTTGAGCCTCAAGTCGAATGTCGTAGCGTGATGCTTGCTGGGCACCGGCAGCCTGTGCCGCAAATAGAACAACAAGAACTAATGAAATGCCTCGTCTCATACTCTGCTTCCATCCTTGTTTCGATAATGTAGTATCTGAAGAAACAATGCGCAAGATGCTGCGGCAACACGAGCACCATGAACCCGGCAGACTTTTCCTGGTTGCCTTTTCGTAGTACTCTCTACCAGTTCATCACGGCCAGCGTAACCGAACGCAGCCAGCATAGACGAAGCCCACGAGCGCAGCGCCCGGGTGAATCTCGGCTCCAATGGAGGGTTCATGGATAAGCAGCACCTACCCGACCGCTTCTACCAAACCACCTTTATGATTGGTCTTGGCTTCTTCACTATGGGGCTCATGGATCCGCTCTACGACAACTACGTGCCGGTATTTTTGAATCAATACCTACAGTCACGCGCACTCATTGGTACCGTCATGACCCTTGATAACATCATGGCGCTCATGCTCATTCCGCTGGTGACGGCTTTGAGCGACAAGACCCGCACGCCTATAGGCAGACGCATGCCCTACATCTTGGCAACACTGCCCATGAGTGCGGTAGTGTTTGTGTTCCTGCCACGCGCCGGAATGACGTCGCTGCTCATGCTGATCTCGGCCATTGTGTTGTTGAACCTGTTTAGACAGGCAGCGCGTGGGCCGGTCGTAGCACTAATGCCGGATACCATTCCCGGCGAGTTCCGCAGCGAGGCTAACGGGGTTATCAACACCATGGCCGGAATTGCCGCCATTGTTGGCACGGTAGCGCTGGCTCCCATGATGGACTTACGGCTGGTGTTGCCGATCATTGGTGACACATCGCGACAACTGCCGTTCATAATTGCCGCGGTGCTCATTGTGGTCGCGACAGCGCTGCTGTTCAGCCTTGTGAAGGAGCGCAACACCGCAGTTAATCCGCCAGGCCGCGAGCCGCTCCTGCGCTCGCTCAAGCTGGTGTTCTCCGGGAATGACAAAAGCGCGATGTTTATTTTATTGTCGTTATTTCTGTGGTTCTCGGCCTATTGGGGCATGCGGCCATTCATGACGCTCTACACCATAGAACACCTCGGTCTAAGCGAAGGCTTAGCTGGCTTCTCTACCGGTATGGTGGCTATAGCCTATGCCGTGTTCGCAATTCCCAGCGGCATAATCGCTCACCGAATAGGAAGGAAGCGCACCATTCGCATATCGCTGAGCGCGCTTGCCGCTCTGTCGCTTCTCATGCTCACTCACGGCGCCTGGACGCTCTCGCTCGGTGCATCTCAGACCTTCGCAGTGGGTACCTTCTGGGCGCTGTTGTTTGGTTTCGGTATGTTCTGGGGTTCGGTGATCACCAACAGCTTTCCGATGTTGTGGCACAAGGCAAGCTATGACAACCTGGGGATGTACACCGGCTTGTACTATCTTTTTTCTCAGACCTCCGCCATTGTGGCGCCGCCAATCTCCGGTATCATTGTTGATCTCTTAGGACTCAGGGCGATATTTGGGTTTGCGGCCGTGTGCATGCTTGGGGCCTTCATAGTAATGAACAATGTGCAGGGCGGCGAGACCGAACGCGCGGCAGATTAATCTACTACGCAGGAACCGGTAGAGAGTTATCGGAATTCCGACGTCGATACGCCGCATTGGTGCCGTGTTTCATAGTGCAGGAGTTTGCTAAATCTCCGTATGGCACGAATTCACCACATAAGCTACTTTGTACCGGTGATCTTCTACTTCTTCCCGGT
>JAIVHN010000207.1:13918-28584 GCA_020201015.1 Spirochaeta sp.
CTTAACCATTTTGCCCTCTCCAAACCAACCGAGATCACCGCCACTCGACTTGCTTGGGCAGGTGGAGTGGCGACGGGCCATTTCCTCAAAACGGGCTCCCTGTTTGATCTCCTGCTGCAAACGCCGCGCGAGATCTTGACTCTTTACCAGTATATGACTTGCTCTCCATTCCATTGCCCAACTATACCACATTCCTGGCAGTCAAGGCGATACCGGCAGCGCAGTACCGGCAGCCCGGTACCTGTAGCGCAAGTACATACACTTGACCGGCATACGTGCTCCAGATAGTATCGCCTGCATGATGAGCCCCGAGGAGACCGCGAAAACCATTGCACGACTTAAACGCATAGAGGGTCAGGTGCGAGGTTTGCAGAAGATGGTGGAGGAAGAACGCTACTGTCTAGATATCGTTGCCCAGACGAGGTCGGTAGCGGCCGCGCTCCGCGGCGTTGAGAACATCGTCCTCGAGAATCATTTGAACACCTGTGTGGCAGATGCCATGAGAAGCCCGGACGAGGAAGAACAGCGGAAAAAAGTCGCCGAGGTCATGGCGCTGATTTCGCAGACACGAAAAAACGGGTAGCTGGCTGGTTCATTCGGGGCTGGTTCATTCGGGGCCGTTGGCAATCAACCGGTAGCTGGCTGGTTCATTCGGGGCCGTTGGCAATCAACAGGCTAGCGTTACCACTCACCACGATACAAAGCACCGGCATCGCTGTACAAATGTGAGGCCAACCACGCTTCGGGGCGTATGTGGCGGTCTCGCCTCATGCGCATGGGAGAGTTAACGACCACCGTACCGGCAGCAGTGGAAACCGTATGCAGGTCAGGGTCCAGCAAGTTCATGTGCTCAACGATTATGCCGCGCGTATAGTGATAATGTACGTACTCGATACCCCCGTTCTCATGTACAGCAAGCACAATTGCTGCATGTGTAAGCGGGTCGTCCCACTGTCCACTGCGACTGCGGTCGTAGGTGTTGTCCCAGAAAATAACGTCACCCGGAGCCGGATAGCGCCCCGGATTGCCTGCGGCACTTGCCAAGAGACCGTTGCCAGCTGCCATCCGGTAGAGTCGCAAAACGCCGTTGCCGCTGAACCGCTCGAAGGCAGGCCGCAGATCGATTCCGGCATGATGATACACCGCGAGGATGGTGCCGCTGATGATACACCGCGAGGATGGTGCCGCTGCAGTCGAGGGGGTATACGCTACCTTCAATCTCCAACCGCCGAGCCCCGACCAGATCATATCCTGCCGCGACAATTGCCGCCTGCTTGGGCCCGAGATCCTTAATGAGCTTCAATGCGGTTGCGTCGGTATACGCGCGCGACAACGCAGCTTCAGAGGTGGATGCACGCTCAAGCTGTGTCTCCTGGAATTGAACGCCCCACGCAGGCAGATTCAGGCCGGTCGCGCAGCCACCAATAACCCAGAGACTCATTTGAGCAGCAGCAAGTAGTCGAAAAGGGCGTGAAAGGTGTCGTTCCATGTACGCCTAAGCTTATACCGAGCCTTAGCGGAATTCAATTCCCTTGCGCCGGTAGAACCGCAGCAGAAAAAGCTCCTGAGCCACAAACAGCAAAACCGGAACCACGAGGAATAGGAGACTAAGCGCCGAGGCAAGTGCTCGGTCGGAGCCGGTTACAAAAGGCACAAGGTACCCAGGGAAGGAGCGCACCACGCCCCCACCAATAAGAAAAACTAAAAAGTATTCAGAAAAGGCCACCAGGAATACAACCGAGCCCCCCGATAGCGCAGCGGGTAGCACCAGTGGCAGTTCCACCTGCCGTAGCCGCTGCCACTCCCCAGCACCAAGATTGCGTGCACACTCATCATAGGCCTGTCGGTAGGCAAGATACCCAGTTTTGAGACCGCGCAGCATGTAGGGGTAACTAACCAAGGAAAGCACAAGAACAACACCCAGCATGGTGTCGGCAAGTCCAAGTCCAATAAAAACGACCTGCAACCCCATTGAGAAGGTAATGGCAGGCACCAGAGCCGGTGTCAGCAGCAGCGCCTCAAGCAGTGTTTGTCCCCGAAAGCTATAGCGAGAGAGAAACTGCGCAGGCAGCCAACAGAACAATGCCGTCGTTAGCACCGCGGCCAGCGAGTACACAGTTGTGCTCCCCAGCGCCCGCAGTATTCCCTCACTATTGGCCGCCACAAAACGCCAGGCTCTGAGTGAGTAGACTTCTGGCAGCACCCGTGGAAATGGCCAGCGGCCAGCAAAAGCGGCTACTATCAGGAACAGCAGAGGTAGGACAATGAGCACAACCAAAGCCACCCAGAATACGGCCCGGCCGGAGACGGTGGCACGTCGACCCGCAGCAAAGCGTGGGACAACAGATCTCATAGCCGTCGCTCCCGTTCCTCTACCCCACGCACAGCGCGAGCATACAGCAGCACCAAGCCCAGACCGATGAGAAACAACAATATCAGCATTGCCGCGGCAATTGGTCGCTCTGCAATGGGCCGCGAGAAGTAGAGCCGGTACAGGTAGAGGCTGATCATGCGTGGCCGACTCTCACCAAGAACAAACGGTAAATCATAGGCTCCAAAGCTGTATACAAAAATGATAATGGACACCGAAAAGACACCAGGTAGCAGCCGTGGCAGCACAACCTGCCGGAAACACCTCAGCTCACCGGCCCCAAGCATGCGTGCGGTCTGTATGTACCCATCGGGAATGCGGCGCAGGATCGGGAATATCAACACCAGCACAAAAGGGGTAGTCTTGTAGACGTATCCAAGAATGATGCCTACGCCGTCACCCCGGAACAACGGGGAACGGAACGCCCCCGCCACCCCCAACGCTTCAAACCCTGCAGCAAGAATGCCGGTCTGAGAGAACCACAGCAGTATCAAAAAGCCCACGGCAATATGCGGCAAAATGAGTGGAACAAGAAAGCCTACCGCCCGCCGCGTGTACACCGCCGGAAGCCTACGAATAAGGTAGGCTAAACCGGTACCCAGGGTCACCGAGAGCAAGGTTGACACCCCGGCCACGTACAGTGAAAACGCGATATTGCGCAACAGACCCGGCTGGGCCAAGGCCTGCTCGTAGGCGGTTGCGCCGGAGACCAACGAAAGCCGCAGCGTGTGTCCAACTCCGACCGCCATCAAAGCCGCTGGCAGTAAAAGTGGAGTAAGCTTCCAGAGTTCACGCCCGGCTTTGGTTCGGGGCTTCGCTCGCGCGTTGGTTCGGCGCTTCGCTCGGACATTTCCCGGCCCGGGCTTCGCTCGCGCGACCGTTCTCGCCAGAACCTTAGTCCGCAAGAACGTAGGTATACCAGTCATTCTGCAGCGCCTCTATGTACTCAGCTGGAATTTCCTGAATTGCCGCCTCCTCAAGCGCCTGCAGACTCAGCGTTGCCGCACCCAAGTCCAACTCGGTAAAGCGGGCCCGGTCCTCGGGGCTTAGCCGGTCCAACTCAAGCACCGTAAAGTCACCCCAGTTGGCCGGGTCGTTCTTGGATGCCTGCACAAGCGGGTCAAGCAGCAGGTTGGCCAGGACAAGGGCACCGGCCGGGTTCGGTGCGTTAAAGGCCATGGCGGTGAAGTGGGTACCAAAGACCGAGCCTTCTTGGGGAACAAAACTCCGGACGGTGTGGGGGTAGCGGCCCTCGAGTATGCGCTGCTGCGCGTTTGCCTGCGTGTAGCTCATGTTAATGGCCACCTCACCGCGTTCGAACAAGGTATCAAGCACTGCAAGCTCACGCGGATAGCTGCGCCCCTCCTGCCAGAGATAGGGCGCGATGTCGTTGAGGTACTCCCAGAGCCGGGGCGATGTCTCAGCATACAGCCGCGGGTCCCACCCTTCCAAAAAGGCATCCGGGCCACCGTTGAGGGCCAAATACGCCTGGCGAATAAAGGCCGAGCCGGTGAAGTCGCCGGGTTCAGGGTAGGTAAACAGGCCGGGGTTCTCACGCACCCACTGCGGCAATGTAGCGTAACTCGCAAAATGGCCATGTGGTGCGGCCGCATCGTACTCAAATACAAACTGGGCGCGGCCGTAGGGCGCCTCGTATCCATCGGTCGGGTACCCGAAATCATGTGACGCGACAGCCGGATCAACGTAGTCGGTAAAGTTTGGCAGCTTCCCAACGAGGGGCCCGGCAAGCACCTCGGCTTCTTTGGCACGTTTAAAGTTCTCGCCATTAATCCACATGAGGTCGATGCTTCCGCGTTCGCGCCCGGCCTCGTACTCGGCAAGGAGTCGGTTCACGAAGACCGGTGCCTCGGTCGGAACCATCTGTAACGCTATTCCGTGGCGCTCCTCTATGAGATCAGCAACAAAGCCCTGTATCCAGGCATTGATGGTTGAGGAGCCGCCCCACATGTGCAGCGACACCTCTGTCCCCTCGGCCTGCGAGAGAATCTCTTCCCAGGAAGCCTCCTGCCAGTCAAACGCTTGCTGCTCGCCGCTGCATGCGGTAAATGCAAATAGAATTATTGCCACCACAAAAAGCACCGCAGCTGCATTCTGTTGTCGTCTCATACCTGTTCCTCCTCAATACACACCTGCGATACCCGCACCCGAACACGAGCCCCCGGCTCCAGACCGTTCTCCAGACTAAACACGTGCAAAGGAGTCTCACGCTCGCGAAACTGCAAGCGAACAAGGTACAAGACCAGTACCCCCACGAAGCGCACCTCTTCAATGACCGCGTTGCCAGCGGCATCAGGCACAATAGCCAAACTCTCGGCGCGACAGTACAGCAACGTATTAGGCAAGCTCAGTTTGCTGTTTGGTTGCTGCCGTAGGGCTTCAACTGCCGGAGAGGTTTCCATTGCGTTTAGCGCGTCGGCCGGGAAGCTACTCACAGGGCCCAGAAACCGAGCTGCATCCAAGGAGGCAGGACGTGAGTACACCTCATCCACCGGCCCAAGCTGCCTCAGCTGGCCATCAATCATTATGCCTACACGGTCGCTCATGACAAAGGCTTCCTCAAGATCATGGGTTACCGCAACAGCGGTAATGCCAAACTCATGCAACATGCGTCGTAGGAAGAGCGCGGTGTCCATTTTGAGGGTCTTATCCAGATGAGCAAAGGGTTCATCAAGCAGCAGAATGCGTGGACGAATTGCAAGCGCCCGAGCTAACGCAACTCGCTGTTGTTGGCCAGCCGAGAGTTGCCCCGGATATTCGTGTGCTTTGTCTGCGATACCAAAAGCGTCGAGTAGCCGCTGGACACGCTCCTGAATCTCACGGCGCGGCAGCTTTCGGGCACGGAGTCCAAACGCAACATTTGCCGCAACCGTCATGGTTGGAAACAACATGAAGTCCTGAAATACCAACACAACCGGGTGTTCCCGCGTTGGTGGCTCTTGAAAGTAGATCTCACCGGACTCAGCCGTATCCAGCTCCGCAAGCAGCCGCAGCAACGTAGTTTTGCCAGCCCCGGAGGGTCCAACTATAGAAATGAGTTCTCCGTACTGTAGTTCTAGGCTTACGCCCACAACTGCCGCGACACTGCCGTAGGTTTTGGTCAGGTTGTGCAACCGGCAGAGTATCTTATCCATGCTTCCCCTATTTTTGCTCTTTCGCTACGCGCCCCATGTGCGGGAGCTACTTACCAAGCAGCCGTACCGCCTCATGAAAACGCTGCCCCGCCGTAAAAAAGATTACCGCGGCAAAGATAAGGGTTATCCACCATGCATGGCCAGGCAGAAGCACCATAAGAGAGAAGAAAATAAACCCCTCGGTGCGTTCGGCGACACCTGCCTGGTAATAAAAGCTCTTGACTCCACTCTTCTCGGCCACCGCAGCTACCGTGAGAAACACTGTCATGGAAATAATGATCGCCGAGGTGAGAAACAGCAGGTACACCGCAAGGTCCGGACTGCGAAAGGCCACACCTAACACGACCGAGAGCTCTACAATCCGGTCAAAGGTCACGTCCATAACGGTGCCCAGCGCCGAACTCGTTCCGGTGCGACGCGCCACGGTACCATCAAGGACATCAAAGAGTCCCGAGAGCCACAACATGGCCACCGCAACAAAGGGGTACCCAAAGTAGACAAAAACACCGGTCGAGAGCCCTATTCCAAAGGAGAGCAACGTTAAGAAGTTGGGGGACAGCTTGAGCCGTATACACGCACCTGCGGCATACTCAAACAGAGGCTGAACCATTTTTCTGGCATGTGTATCAAGCACGTGTCTTGCCGCCTTTTCCTCTTTCTCCTGAACTTAGCATAACATCGGCAAGAATGTCACAATGTAACATGTATCTGCAAATACCTTTGCGGCAGAAACAACTTGACAGGCAGGGAAACTCGGCCCACAAAAGAGTAGATGGTATACACATACAAGGGAGTGAATCATGAGCAAGATCGTATTTTGGAATGCCGCAAAGATCAACTTCGACAAGAATCTTGATTTCGGGTCAATGGAGACTTTGGGCGAGTTCGTTGCACATGAGAACAGTAACGCCGAGCAGTTGGTAGAACGTGCGCAAGGTGCCGACGTGGTCATTACGAAGGAAATTCCTATTGGAGCCGATATAATTAAGGCGCTACCGGCTGGCGTCAAGCTCATTTGTGAGGCTGGCACCGGCTTCAACAATATCGACCTTGATGCCGCACGAGAATGTGATATTGCGGTCTGCAATGTACCAGGTTACAGTACCACCGGTGTCGCACAATTAGCCGTTACTTACATGCTGAACTTCTGTTCATCCATGGCACTGCAGCAGCTCATGATAGATCGCGGCAATTTTGACAACTTCGCTAAGCACCTTATGGTTCCGCTGTTTGAGATCCAGCAAAAGACCTTGGGTATTGTCGGTTTCGGCTCTATAGGTCGGCAGGTAGCGCGGGTCGCACATGCACTCAAGATGAATATTCTTGTTTTTGACCTCAGGTCGATTTCCTCACACTGCACTGTCCTCTTACTCCACAAACCAAACACCTGATAAATGCCGAGCGCCTGAAACGGATGAAGAGTACCGCCTATGTCATAAACACCGCGCGCGGCCCCCTCGTGAACGAGGCGGATCTGCTGAACGCACTCAAAGCAGGCGAAATTGCTGGCGCCGGACTTGACGTACAAGAGGTAGAGCCTGCAACACCGGACAACCCGCTTTTCGGCTTAGAGAGCGTGTTCATGACACCACACATTGGATGGAGAACTATTGAGTCGCGCCAACGCTTGGTAGAGCTCATGGCGCAAAACATTGCCTCGTTCTTCAACGGGAAACCTATCAACGTCGTCAGCTGAGGCCGGAAAATAGATCCGCCGGCGCTCGGTACCGCTATCTGAGCGCCGACATTCCCCCGTCTATTCCAATAACTTGACCGGTAATCCAACCTGCGTCGGGTGACAGTAAGTGAGTCGCTGTAGTTGCCGTCTCCCTGGGGTCTCCCACCCGCTTAAGCGGATGTCGCTCGGCCGAGGCATCACGCTTCTTATCATCTCCCAGCAATCCGGCAGCAAGGGGCGTGTCGGTGAGTGAAGGCGCAATAGCGTTAAAGCGAATATTCTTCGGGGCATACTCGGCGGCTAACGAGCGCACCAGTCCCTCTACCGCGCCTTTAGCAGCGGCAATGGAAGCATGAAAGGGCAGCCCGACGCGCACCGCTACCGTGCTGAACAGCAGAACAGATGCCCCACCGTCCGCTCCGGCCGCGCTAAGCGCTTTGATACAGTGCTGCAGCACTCGTACAGCGCCAAGCAGATTCACCTCGAGGTCCTGTTCAAAGGCCTCTATCTTAAGCCGCGGGAATGAGGCAAGCTGAATGCTACCGGGGCAGTAAGCAACACCATGCAGTTTTCCCTCAACGGTCGGTAGTTCGGCCTCGCGGTCACAGACATCAACCTGTGCATAGCTTACACCGGCGTTCTTGTTTTCAGGTTCGGTTCGGCTCCAGCATATGACACTCGCCCCCAACCCGGACAACTGTTCAACCAGTTCGGCCCCAATCCCATGGGAGCCGCCCACAACCAGGTACGTCTTATCTTTAAGATCCATTTATTCCTCCAGTGCTTGTTAACGTACTACCGGCAGACGGCTATAGGCTACTTCTGATAACGCCGCATAAAGCCGCGGTCAATTCGATCCTTCAGCAGAAAGGCAAGCCGCCCGCGAAGCGTCCATCGACCCTTATACAAAAGTCCACAGCCATACCCAAGATTAAACCCTGCAAGATACGGGCCGGTTGCAGAAAAGGGCGTAAGCCGCGCAGCGTCGGCCAGCGCAGTGTCGACGTGCCTCGCAGACTCCAGAAGATTAGCCATAAGCACCGTTTGCTGTCTCACTGCGTACACGCCCACCCTGTCCAGCGGCTGATCGACAAAATAAGCACAATCGCCAACGGCAAATACCCTGCTACTACTCTCCGCACGGAGAAAGCGGTCAACGCGCACAGAGCCATCGGGCGCCAGAGCCAGGTCAAAGCTGCGCAGAACCTGAGGTGGTCGTAGGCCGGTAGCAAGCACAACAATATTGCCAGGAACCTCGGCCACACCTACCTTCATTCCACCGAAAAATGAGACACCAATCCGAGCAAGGTGTCGCTCAACATACTCACGTCTGCGTCCGGTCAGTCCAGCTGGCGCTGAGTGGGCAGAAAACAAATTCACGGCGCTGTGCCGTGGCCGGAATTTTGACAATAAGTTCCTGGCATTAGCGGCAATCTCGAGTCCTGCCGGGCCAGCACCAACTACCGAGATCTCACAGCCGTCCAAGTCACGGCAGCAGCGTTCAATCTCAATCCGTAATGCTGCCAGCTTATGAATAGGCTTTGCCGTAAAAATGCTACGCCCGGCTACATCGACTGGCTGCTCGCCCACCGGTTCGCTGCCTAAATTGAGCGACAACAGATCATACTCACAGGTGCTCCCGGAGGCCAGTGTGAGCACCCGCGCAGATACATCAGCGCTAACAATCTTGTCGGAAATGTATTTGACTCCGACATCCCGTGCAAGTGCGGCGGCGTGTAGCAGGACCTCCGCTTCGGAGTACTGCCCGGACAACAGTCCTGGGCCCATTCCCGAGTAAGCATGGTAGGGTTCAGGGGAGATGAGGGTAAGCTCATGCCCGGCCCGGATTAACTCGGCGCCACGGCGCAGCAGTTCAATGTGAGTATGCCCGGCGCCTGCAAGTACTATATGCATTCTGTCTCTCCAAGGACTCTACCGAGTCGTAGTATGCTACACTGTACCCTATATTTAGCCCGCACGCAAAACAGCACCGCGCTAAAACGTCCACGTACATTGAAATTTGTGCAATCCATGCGCTAAACTCCCGCACAGCAGAGGGGGCGGGACATGAGTTTGTGGCAGTCGGTGTGGCTTGGTGTCGTGCAAGGTGTTAGCGAGTTTATTCCTATTAGCAGCTCGGGGCATTTGGTAGTCATGCGTGCGGTCATGGGCGTCGGAGAAATTCCCCGGCTCTATGATGTCGTACTGCACATTGCTACACTGATAGTGGTTGTTGTGTTCTTTCGAGCCCGTATACTCCAGATGCTCAGTTCAATCTACCGTTTTGCGCGACGTACCCATGGTGCTGAGGACGCAGAGAACCTCAAGCTCACGGTCTTGGTACTTATAGCTACCGTCCTAACCGCTGGCATAGGGCTGACAATCGGCCGCTTTAACCTGCATCTCTATCCGAAACTTGTAGCAGTAATGTTTCTTGTCACGGCGGCACTGTTGATCTCGGCACGATTCGCCCGCGGCAGCCTTGACTACTCCGGCATCGGCACACGTCACGCCGTTCTTCTTGGGATTGTACAAGGCCTGGCGGTCATTCCCGGGGTATCGCGTTCAGGTAGCACTATTACTGCGGCCCTGCATAGCGGTATTTCACGCCGCCAGGCGGGCGAGTTCTCGTTCTTAATCTCGGTGCCGGCAATACTCGGGGCGCTCATTCTGGAACTGCGCCACTTTGGCGACTTAGGAGCGGCAGTGGGGCCCGTTGCGGTGGCTGGCGGTTTTGTGACGTCGCTGCTATTTGGTTTCTTGGCCTTGGCTCTGCTGGTGAGGCTCATTCACGGTGGGAAGCTGTGGGTGTTTAGTGTGTATCTCATTCCGTTGGGAATCTGGGGGCTAGTGGCCCTTTGACGGCTGACGCCCACAACGCAACCGCGTCATAGATTCCATGTGCCAACATCGGCACCAAAATATTTCCACTTACGAAGTAGACAACGCCCAAGTAAAGGCTAAACACAAACGCAAATACCACATAGGCCTTGCTCATAAAATGCAAAAAGGCAAAAACCACCGAAGTTGCAACAAGCGCCGGAACCGCACCAAACTGTAGAGTCGCTAAGTTTTGGAGCAAGCCGCGGAATAGCAGTTCTTCACCAAAACCGGCTGCTGCTGCAATAAGGATTACGCGAGGCCAGGTCAGCGGTGAAAGAAACTCACGGACCATACTCCGAGCAGCCTCGGTAAGGCGTCGAATGGCCGGTAGGCGTGAGCGACGCATATACAATAGGGCAAGCAGCGGTGGCCCCGCAGCAACTACCCCGAAAGCCACCTCCGCTCCACCAAGCCAAATGTCGGCTAGCGGATTGTGCCCAACGGCCAGACCAATTCCAAGCGCAAACAGCCCCAGCCCGGCTTCAAGAAGCGTGACTTTATAAAAGATACCTGTACTAACAAACATTGTTGACTTTGGCGCTCATATATATGTACCTTCTGGTGATGAAAACAACACTGAAAATTGGACTTAGTTTACTCTTCGCCCTGGCTTTTGTAAGCCCCCTTGCAGCAGAAACTGTCGATGCCACCGGCGGAAGCGGTGTAAAAGAGATTGAGGTCACGAATCGTGGGCTCGTATTTAGTGTGTCCGAAATGCGCGTCAATGTTGGCGACACCGTGCGGGTGACCTACACCAACGGCGGCGGTCGCCACGACTGGGTACTCGACGAATTTGACGGTGCGCAGACCGACGTCATAAAGGCAGGCGAATCCCAAACTGTAGAGTTTGTTGCCGACCGGGCTGGAAGCTTTGAGTTTTACTGCAGCGTCCCAGGACATCGACAAGCCGGAATGTACGGTACGTTTGTAGTAGTCGAGTAAACGCGCTCAGTAGCTGCCGTCTTAGTCGCGGCTACCACCGAGCCAGCACACACATCCTTAGCTTTTTGGGAACATGCGGTTCATTCATCCCGCTTGTTCCCCTTTTTTTTGTTAAAAATCTCTGTTGACTCCCCGTATAAGCTGGTCTAAGGTGACTCAGTAATCCGTATACAGCAATTGTGGTTCAGGGAACTCGGTGCAAATCCGAGACAGTCCCCGCTACTGTGTTCGGCGAGAACGTTGGCGACAGCCACCGATGAGGGAAGGCGCCGACGAACTATGACCCGAGAGTCAGGAGACCTGTCCATTTGCTAATTTATCTATACGGCCTCGGAGGAAGGCTTGGTAGGCGAGAGCTCTTCATCACCCCAATACTCGCGCTCCTTAACCACTATCGAGTGAGATCAAGGAGGCGACTCAAACACCTCAATCAAACTTTACTGTAGTTCACTATGTGAGGAAAAACGGAAACCCGTGAAAATCGGGTGCGGGCGTGCCGCCGTGTTCGGATTCGAGGCTCCTTATTATGTCACTGTCTCTGCACGGGATGGGAAGGCAAGGTGCTGAATATCCGTTAGCCGGAAGACGATTCCTCTCATCAACTTGGACCACATCGTGTGGCCATGTCTCTCACGCTCAGAGGAGTTACTCATATATGAATTCTCGATATATCACTATGTGTGCCGCAGCGCTTGTTCTGCTGCATGCACCGTTCGGCTATGCCCAAGAAACCGAAACCGAAACTGAAACCGAAACCAACGACCAGGTTATAGAGGTTGTCGTCACCGCAGACCGCGTAGAAACCGACCTACTCTCCACCGCCGCGCATGTATCTATCATAACGGCCGAGGACATCCGCGAGTCCGGCGCCACCAACCTGGTGCAGCTGCTTGAGCGACAACCGGGTGTCAACTTCCGCTCATACTCCACCGAGGCCAAAGCTCAGGTGGATATGCGGGGTTTTGGTGAGGGTTCGGCAGCCCGTGTATTGGTGCTTGTTGATGGACGGCGTCAGAACAACCCGGACTTGTCAGGCGTAAACTGGCTGGGTGTCCCGATAGATGCAATTGAGCGGGTGGAAGTGCTACGAGGTAGCGCCAGCGCCTTGTACGGCAACCATGCAGTTGGTGGTGTTATCAACATCATTACCAAGACGCCGGACCGGCCTCTTGAGGTCACCGGCTTTGGTTCCTTGGGCTCATTTGGCGACGCCTTCACCCGTCAGGGCCGACTTGGTATTCTGCACGCAGGTGACGGGTACCGCGTTCGCGGCTCGGCAGAACAGTTTGAAACAGACGGCTACCGTGACCGCTCCGCCTACGAGGCACTGAACTTCTCGTTCAGCGGCGAGTTTGACGCCTCTGACGCGGTCATTGTCAGCTTTGGCAGCCGCTATTCCGGAATTGAGTACGAACTTCCCGGCCGACTCACCAAGGCGCAGTTCAAAGAAAACCCAAGGCAGGCCACAAACCAGGAAGATGAGAATCGTGAGAATCTGTTCGGCATTGATCTGGGAGTTGAGTGGTTCATTGGTAACTCGGTGATGCTTGAGATTCCATTGGGATACAATCTTAAGCTTGTGGAGAACAACTTTGCGAGTGCATTTACCCCGAGCTTCACCGATACAGAACTCGAAACGCTACTTGCCTCCCCGGCAGTAGTGGTTGATTGGGCGGCAGGCTCAATCCCAGTGCGCACCCGGCTTGGTGTGGACGCATACAAAGCTCAGCAAGACGGGATCCGGTACAATGAAGTTGAACGCGAAACCGTCGCCGCAGAGTTTCAGCTAACGCAGTGGAGCTTGGGCACAATGTTATCTAATGCTGTTAGCTTCGGAAATCGCTTCGACCTCCGGAAGGTGCTTCGCTACGAGCGCAGCGAGATTTCGGGAGAAAATGAGGCATCTGACGTTAAAGACTCAAAGACACATGGCGCTTTAGTATTCGATCTTGGCGGGGTTTATCGCCCGAACGACTGGAGCAAGCTTTTCGTTTCCAGCGGCACGTTGTACCGCTACCCAGCGCTTGATGAGCAAGCCGCAGTGCGGGGCTTCGGCGCAGATGCATTCGAAAAGGATCTCGACCCGGAGAAAGGTTTCACGGTAGAAGCGGGAGGTGCTGCATATCTAACGAATCTGGTTCGTTTCGACGGCAGCATCTATGTCATGCAATTACAAGACGAGATAGCACCAAATGAAAACTTCCGCAATGTGAATCTTGACGAAACCAGACGAATTGGTGGTGACGTCCAGCTAAGCAGCGAGCCAATCCAACAACTCCGTATTTCCGCAGGGTATAGTTATGTTAACCCGGTCTTTATCAAGGGCGAGAACAAGGATAACCAAGTTCCTTTGGTACCAAATCATAGTGTAGACGCAGAGCTTGGAATTCGGCCTATTAGCGGCTTTGAGCTTGGCCCTGCAATAAGCTTTCGGAGCGAGTCCTACGAGGGGGGTGACAGCGCGAATGACAAAGACAAGGTTGACTCGTACTTCCTCACCAATCTTTTCTTGCGCTTCCGCCCAGCAGGTGTGTCTGGCGATCTTGCCATCAGCGCTTCATTCAAGAATGTTTTCAACGAAAGGTATGTTCCGTACGTGTTTTATGGAGGCTACTACCCCGCACCCGGGCGGAGCTTTGAGATAGCGGCGTCGTACAGGTACTAGGGAGAGAGGAAAGGGGCAATGATGCGGCTGTGGCGCGACGGGAAGTCAGAGAACCACCACCTCGTGTGGGCAATTGTGATCTCGCTCGTGCTGCATGCTGGCATTATTGCCGCTGTTTCTTTTTATACGCCAGCGGCCGACTCTGCCGCTGCGGACGACGGCCGGCAGTTGATAACAACGCTGGAGTTCGGTGCGGGGGCAGCAGCGGCGGATAGCCACGAGGCGGACAGAGGCAAGCAGGTGAACGCCGAGCCGGAACGGGTCGCCCCGGCCGCGGCCGAAACTGAAAATGCTACCGAGACTACCGAGGATCCCGAGCGGCCGGACTCCAGCGCGCCCACCGAGCGTGTTGCGGGGCCGGAAATCTTGCCAGTTACAGAAGAGGTGGAGCGGGACCATGCACGGGACCGTGCAGGTCAGACAAGCGCAGAAGAAGGCAGCCGCAGTGCTGAGTCCGACTCGGCGGGTCTGCCGGACGGGGTTGCCAATGCCGCTAGACCGCCGCGCGTTGAGCTGCCGCGGCCCCTGGCCGAGATATCGCCTGAGTATCCGGCGCAAGCCAGGCGACGAGGCATAGAGGGAGTGGTGGTGATCCGGGTTACTATATCGCCCAAAGGAGAACCGGTGAACACGACCATTGTCTCCGCTTCCGCGCATGCACAACTCAACGAGGCGGCCATCTCGGCGATACGGGAGGCCCGGTTTCGACCGGGGACCATTGACGAGAGTCCGGCAGAAATGAACCTCAGCATTCGCATTGTTTTTGAGGTATCCTAACCGACCATGCAGAATAATGTGCGACCGACCAGGACTACCCTACTCCTCACCGCTGTGATTCTTGCCGCCGCCGGGATTGCATTCTGGGCCGTTTACACTCATGCAGGTACGGGCTCGGCCTCGTCGTCAAGCAGCACCTCACAGCCTGTGCAGCTTGCGGTGTCCGGCAGTGCAACTCACATGCGGTATGCGGAGAAC